>DASYJB010000167.1:0-12669 GCA_035996965.1 Casimicrobiaceae bacterium
CAGCGGTACGGCTTGTCGGAAGTGCGCACGATCGCGGGCATCACCGCGCTTTTACCACGCACGGCAAGCTCGACGGCAGCGCGGCCCACCGCATAGGCCTGGTCGAGGTCGGTCTTCGAGGCCAGATGCCGCGCGGCGCGCTGCAGGTAATCGGCTACCGCCCAATGGTATTTGTGTCCAAGCCTCTGCTTGACCAGCGCAGCGATCATCGGCCCGACGCCGCCCAGCTGCGCATGGCCGAACGCATCCTTGGTCCCCGCCTCGGCCAGCAACTTCCCCTGGCTGTCGCGCAAGCCCTCCGAGACGCCGACGCAGCAATAGCCGAATTGGGCGACCTTCGCGTCCACGCGCGCCAGGAATTTCGCTTCGTCGAACGCGATCTCGGGAAAGAGCAGCAGCAGCGGAATCGGCGTATCCGCGTCGTCGGCCAGGCCGACCGCCGCGGTGATCCATCCGGCGTTGCGACCCATCACTTCCAGCACGAAAACGCGGGTGGAGGTCTTGGCCATCGACGCCACGTCGAACGCGGCCTCGCGCATCGAGGTCGCGACATATTTGGCGACCGACCCGAAGCCGGGACAGCAATCGGTCACCGCCAGATCGTTGTCGACGGTCTTCGGCACGTGGACCGCGATCAGCGGATAGTCGAGCTGCGCCGCCATCTGCGATACCTTGAGGCAGGTGTCGGCCGAGTCGTTGCCGCCGTTGTAGAAAAAGTAGCCGATGTCGTGCGCGCGAAAGACGTCGAGGAGCCGCTCGTACTGCGCACGGTCGCGGTCGATACCGGCGAGCTTGTACCGGCACGACCCGAAGGCGCCGGCGGGCGTGTGCATCAGCGCGGCGATCGCCCGCGACGATTCGCGGCCGGTGTCGATCAGGTCCTCGGTCAGCGCACCGATGATCCCGTTGCGGCCGGCGTACACGCGGCCGATGCTGCGCTTGTGCTGCCTGGCGGTCTGGATGACGCCGCAGGCGCTGGCGTTGATCACGGCGGTCACGCCGCCGGATTGCGCGTAAAAAGCGTTGCGTCGAGTCAAGGGCGCCGGCGAAATCATCGTTGGGGAGGCGGCGATTGTAATGGACGCACCGGAGCGCGTCCAACGTGCCGGCGCCCGCATTCCTCGCCGACGATTGTCATCGCTGCGGGTCGAGCGCCGCCAGCATCGTCCGCGCGGAGGCGAAGTCCGGCGCGAGATCGAGCGCGCGCTGCAGGCACCCGCGTGCGCGCCCAAGATCGCCGCGCGCCCGGTGGATTTCCGCGAGGTTGTACAACAGCGATGGATTGTTCGGCCGCACGGCGACCGCGTACGCCTGGGCGAGCTCGGCGTCGGCCAGCCTGCCGATCGCCCGATAGACCAGCGCGAGGGCATTGAGCGCCCAGGGGTCTCCCGGACTCGCCGCCAGTGCTTCGCTGCAACGGACTTCCGCGCCGTCGAAGTCGCCAAGCCGGAGCTTGGCGGTTGCGTCCTCGACCAGTTGCTTGACCCGCGCCGCCAGGGCATGACGCCGAGCGCCCCATTTGGCGTAGATCGCGTCACGGAAGCGCGCGAAGCGCGCTGCGTCCTTGTTGCCGCCGACGCCGGTTCCCGAGCTGCCGAGATCGACGCGCCACTCGAAGGTCTGGCGTGGTTCGAAGTGGAACGCCGTATGTTGCGCGCACTGCAGAAAAAAATCCCAGTCCTGCATGATTTCGAACGCCTCGTCGAAGCGGCAGCCGTCGGCGACCAGGCTTCGCGCGAACAACGCGGTCGACAGGTGGATGAAGTTGCGCTCGTAGAGCTCGGACAGCGCATAGGGCCTGCCCCAGGGTTCGGTGTGGCCGTCGGCGAATCTGCCCAGCGCCAGTGTGTAGATCAATCGCGCGCCGTGCGCATTACGCTGGGCGGCAACGAGCCCGGCGACGTGGCCCGAGAGCAGCAGGTCGTCGTCGTCGAGAAACGTGATCCATTCGCCCCGCGCTGCGTCGAGGCCGGCATTGGCCGCCTGCGGCCGCGACAGGCGGACGTCGCTCTTCACCAGGCGCAGCGGATGCGCTCCGGTCCGCTCGGGAACCGCCGGATGATCGCGCCCGCTGGCGGCGACGACGATGACGTCCAATTGCGGATAGTCCTGCACGCCGATCGAATCGAGGGCGGCCTGCAAGGTCATGCGCGCGCTGCTGCGCACGATCAGGCTGACCAGCGGAGACGAACTATCGGACACAGGCGGCTACGCTCCGCCCAGCGCGCGGCGCGTCGCTTCGAGAAAGGCTCTGCCGTAGAAGAGGTCCGGCTCGAGATGACAGCCCTCGGCCCACTCGTTCCAGGCATTGACGAAGACGATGCGCTCGTCGCCCTCGTGCCATTCGCGCGTCTGCGCCGCGGCGGCCGCAAGCCAGCGCTCGTAGTTGGCGGGCTCGGCGTTGACAAAGCAACGCGCGATGTCGGGCACGCGGGCCGTGTTGTCCCAGCCGGTCATCACGCCGCGGAACAGGCGATAGTCGGGACGCGGCCGGGCCAGCGCGTTCTGCGCGCACGAAACATAGTCGAGAACGTCCCCCTGAAAGCCGCGACGCACGCCGTTCGGATCCGGCGCGACTCCCTGCGAACGAGTCAGATGCGGGGGGAACTCCACGGCTGCGTCGTAGCCTATCGTCGACGGATCCATCGTCGTCTGGTTGACGCTCTGCACCAGCGCGAGATACAGATCCGGATGGCCGGCGTCACGCGCGGCGCCGCGCCAGATCGCCGCCCAGCGCGGTGGGTCCGGAATCGCATCGGCACAATAAACGAGCAGCAGCGGCTTGCCGTCGATGCGCACATAGCGGCGATCGGCGAACGCCGGCAGTAGGTCGCGGATCAGCGCGAGCGCGTCGTCGTCGCGATAGCGCTGAGCGATCAGGATGTCGCTGTCGAGTCCATCCCAGCGCCGCGTCCACGTCTCGTTGGCCCAGCAGACACAAAACGGAAAATCGGGCTCGCCCGACGCCAGCACCTCATCGAATGGACGCTGCAACAGGCGCTTGCCGGAAAACCAGTAGTGGTAATAGCAGAAGGCGCCAATGCCGTGTGCCCGGGCCAGCGCCGCTTGCTGTGCGCGCGTCTCGGGCACGCGCAGATCGTAAAAGCCGAGATCGGCCGGCAGATGAGGCTGGTAATGTCCGGCAAAATTCGGCCGGGCACGGACGACGTTGCGCCATTCGGTAAATCCGGCACCCCACCAGGCGTCGTTCTCCGGAATCGGATGAAACTGCGGCAGGTAGAAAGCGATGGCGCGGATGTCGACGCTCATCGTCGAAGGCGGTGCGAAGTCGGTGACCGGCAACCGAAGCCGGCCATCGCGTCAGCGATGCAGCGCGGCAAGCACGGCGTCTTTGATGGCATCGACCGAGCCCATCCCGTCGACGCTGCGGTATTTGGGAGCGCGCGGGTCGCCGCTCGCCGCCCACTGGCGGTAGTAGGCAACCAGCGGCTCGGTCTGCGCATGGTAGACGGCGAGCCGCTTCTTGACCGTTTCCTCCTTGTCGTCATCGCGCTGGATCAGCGGCTCGCCGGTCAGGTCGTCGCGTCCGGCGACCTTCGGCGGATTGAACTTGACGTGGTAGCTGCGGCCGGACGCGGGATGGACGCGGCGGCCGCTCATGCGCTCGACGATGGCCTCGTCCGGCACGGCAATTTCCAGGACGAAATCGATCGGCACCGCGGCGTCCTTCATCGCGTCGGCCTGGGGGATCGTGCGCGGAAATCCATCGAACAGATAGCCTTTGGCGCAATCGAGGTCCTTGAGCCGCTCCCCGACCAGCGCGATGATGATGTCGTCCGATACCAGAGCGCCCGAATCCATCACCTTTTTCGCCGCGACTCCGAGCGGCGTCCCCGCCTTCACCGCGGCGCGCAACATGTCGCCGGTCGAGATCTGCGGAATGCCGTACAGCTCTTTGATGAAGGCGGCCTGCGTCCCTTTTCCGGCTCCGGGTGGGCCGAGCAGTATCAGTCGCATGGTCGGAATCGGATGGTCGGCGGCGCCGCATCGTGCCGGCGAACGGCGCCCGCGCTGCGCGCCGCGATTCTGGCCGGAATCGGAGAGCCGGTCAAACCTTGCCCGCCGCGTACAGGACGCGCACGCGGTCGAGATCTTCCTGCGTGTCGACACCCGGCGCCGGCGCGCCGCGGGTCACGCTGACGATGATCCGGTAGCCGTGCCACAGGGCGCGCAGCTGCTCGAGCGCTTCGAAGCGCTCGGGCGGCGCCGGCGCGAGCGACGGATAGCGCCTTAAGAAAGCGACGCGATAAGCATACAAGCCGTAGTGCCGGTAAAGCGTCAGCCCGGCCGGCAGTGTTCGGCGGTCGGCGGCGAACGCATCGCGCGCCCAGGGAATCGTCGCGCGGCTGAAGTACAGCGCATAGCCGGCGTGATCGAGCACCACCTTGACCACGTTCGGATTGAAAGCCTCATCGGCGTTGCCGATCGGGTGGCATGCGGTCGCGATCGCCGCGTCGGAGTGCTCGGTCAGCTTGTCGGCGACCGCCCGAATCAACGCCGGCTCGAGCAAGGGCTCGTCGCCCTGCACGTTGACGACGATCGCTCGCTCGTCGAGACCGAGCTGCGCCGCCGCCTCGGCCAGGCGATCGGTGCCGGTCGGATGATCGCGGCTCGTCATCGCCACGTCGATGCCGTAGCGCGCTACGGCGGAACGTATCCGCTCATCGTCGGTAGCGACGACCACCTTTGCCGCGCCGCTCATCCTGGCGCGCTCGGCGACGCGGACCACCATCGGCTTGCCGCCGATATCCGACAGCGGTTTGCCCGGAAGGCGGGTCGATGCGTAGCGGGCGGGAATGAGGACGGTGAACAAGACGAACTCTAGCCGCTCGGAACGCCGGTCGGCGCAGGACGGGACGCCGCTAGCGTCACCTCGCCGCCGTGTCGCGCGTCACTCGTACTCGGAAGGCGCGAGCTTGCGCGCCTCTTCCTCGAGCATCACCGGGATGCCGTCGCGGATCGGATAGGCGAGCCGCGCGGTTTTGGATATCAGTTCCTGGCGCTCGCGATCATAGACCAGCGGGCCCTTGGTCACCGGGCAAACCAGAAGCTCAAGCAGCTTTGCATCCACGCAAGCCTCTCTCGACCAGTGCTAACAGCCCCGGCTCGACCGTCGCGCTGACGGGGAGAGCCCAGCAGCGATCATCGGCGAATCCCTTGCATTTTACCGCATCTTTCTCGGTCATCAGGATCGCCGTGGCGCCGGGCAAAGCGAGGTCGGCGGCGACGAAGCGATGATGATCGGGAAACGGATGGCGTTGCGCAGCGATGCCCAGGGCGGCGAGTTGCGCGAAGAATCGCGCCGGGTCGCCGATCCCGGCGAGGGCGTGCACTTCACCGGAGCGGAACAGCGCCGCATCGGCGGTGACCGCGCTATCGTTGACCCGAACGAAGTGCTCGCCGGCGAGCGTCATCGAGAATTCGCGCCTGGAGTCACCGGTCCCGCCGAGGTGCACGATGGCGTCGACTGCTCCAAGGCGCGCGGCCGGTTCACGCAACGGGCCGGCCGGCAGCGGCAGCCCGTTGCCCAGTCCGCGGCTAGCGTCGATCACCGCGATTTCAATATCGCGCGCGAGCGCGTAGTGCTGCAGCCCGTCGTCGGCGATGATCAGATCGCGATCGGGGTGCGCCGCGAGCAGCGCGCGCGCTGCCGCAGGCCGGTCGGCGCCGATCCACACCGGAAAGCCGGTCCGCGCGAGCAGCAAGGGCTCGTCGCCGACGACATCGGGATCGTCGTCGACGCCGACCGCGCGCTGCGCGCGGCTCGTCGCCCGATAGCCGCGGCTGACGATGCCGGGGCGCCAGCCGCGGCGAGCGAGCTCGCTCGCCAGCGCAATCGTCAACGGCGTCTTGCCGCTGCCGCCGACGGTGATGTTGCCGACGACGATGACCGGCACCGGCAGGCGCTCGATCCGGAACAGACCACGGCGATAGAGTGCGCGTCGGACGATGGTCGCGCCGCGGAACACGAGCGCAGCCGGAGCGAGCAGGACCGACAGCGGCGTCGGCCCGGGCGAAAACCACGCGGCAACGAGACGTTCGCTGAAATTCACGGCGGGACACTTTCGTCGTCCCGATGCGGGTCGGGACCCAAGCGGCGCCGTACGGCGCCCACGCGCTGTACCTTGGATCCGGGATCGCGCTGCGCGTGCCCGGGATGACAGACCGGTTTCCAATCGCAGGCGGCTTGCGCCTGCCTGTTCTTGGGCCGATCTGTCACTTGCCGGTGGTCTGGGTGGCGAACGTGATGTGGACCAACCCGGCCTGACGCGCCGCCTCCATCACGTGTATCACCGACTGGTGCGTGGCATTGGCATCGGCATTGATGATGATCACCGGGTCCTTGGCGCCGGCCGCGGCGCGGCTTAGCGCCTCGGCCAGCGCGCCTACGGTCGTGAACGGCATCAGCGTCTTGTCGATCATGTACTGTCCCTGCGCGCTGATGCCGACGTTGATTTCCTTCGGCCGTTGCTGCATCGGGTCGGCATTGGCTTCCGGCAGCGTGATCTTGAGCTCCGCGACCCGCTGGTAGGTCGTGGTCACCATCAGGAAGATCAGGATCACCAGCAGGACGTCGATCAACGGAATGAAATTGATCTCCGGCTCGTCGCGGTGTCGGGCGCCGCGCAGATTCATCGCCGTTTTCCGTGCGCCGGCGGTGACCACGGCCGGGGAACGCCGACATGTCTCGATGTGGCAGTCGGCGCGACCATTATTTGCGCTCCCCGTGCGCGAGCTCGACCAGCTTGATTGCCTGCTGCTCCATTTCGAGGATCAGCGCATCGACCTTGGCGCGGAAGTGGCGGTAGAAGATCATGCTGGGAATCGCGACGATCAGGCCGAGCGCGGTGTTGTACAGCGCGACCGAGATCCCGTGCGCCAGCAAGATCGGATTCGACCCGGCAGCGGTCTGCGAGCCGAAGATCTCGATCATGCCGACGACCGTGCCGAACAGACCGAGCAGCGGCGCCATCGCCGCGATCGTGCCCAGCGTTGTCAGGAATTGCTCGAGCTCGTGGCTGACAATGCGGCCGACCTCCTCGACCGCTTCCTTCATCACCGGCCGCGGGCTCTTGATGTTGGCCAGCCCCGCGGCGAGCACCCGGCCCAGCGGACCCTGGTGGGCGGTCTTGGATAGAAGCTCAGGCGTCAGGCCGGTTCGCCTGTACTCGGCGAGCACCTTGTCGACCATCCCCGACGGCGCAACGACGCTCTGACGCAGCGACCACAACCGCTCGAATATCAGCGCCAGCGCGATCACCGATGCAAATATCAGCGGCCAGATCGGCCAACCTGCTGCCTGGATGATCGACCACACGAGATGGCACTCCGTCGACGCGAAGCGTGAACTCTAGCTTGGACGTCGCGATTCGGCAAGGCGACGTTCGCGGCATCGAATGCGGCGGCATCACGGGCGACGCCGCTTCCTGCTCCTTCCCCAGCGGTGCTCGGCGAGTGTCGCCGCGACCGCGGCTCCGACCAGCAGGATGATCCAGCACACATAGATCCAAATGAGAAACAGCGGCAGCGCGGCAAGTGCGCCGTAGACGATCTGGTAGGTGCGGACGTTGGTGATGTATAGAGCGAAGCCGAACTTGGCTCCCTCGAACGCTACCGCGGCGAGCAAGCCGCCGATGAAGGCGGCGCGCAGCGGCACCTGTCGCGCTGGCACCAGCTTGTAGGCCAGCGTCAGCAGCACGGTGCCGATGGCCAGCGAAAAAGGCCGCGCGACATAGGGTAGCGCGGCCGACGCGAGCGGAACGGCGGCCACCGAGGTGTCGATCAGCCACGAGGTCGCATACACGGCCGCGCCGATCAGCGCGGGGACGGCGACGAAGCCGAGCGCATAGACGATGACCCGCCGCGGCAGCGACCGCGCTTCGTAGATTCCCCAGATTGCATTGATCTCGCGCTCGACTTGCGCGATCAGCAGAACCGCAGTCAGCACGACGATTGTCGTGCCGATTCCCTTGAGGCTGGCCGTCTTGGCGGTGAATTCGGCCAGGTACTGTCGCGCCGACGCGCTGCTGCCGGGCAGCAGGAACTTGAGCAGGACCGGCTCCAGCGCTTCCTGCCAGCGCTCGAACATCGAATAGGGTGCGACATAGGCGAACGCGACGGTGAACAGCGGCACGACGCCGAGCAGGGTCGTGAACGACAGGGCGGCGGCGATGCGCGCGAAGCGCGTGGCATGCAGGCGCCGCACGACCCGTACGACGAACATCGCGAAGGCGCGCGTCGCGGCGAACAAGGCTAGGTCCGCCGGCCGACCGCGGCCGCCGCCGCGCCATGGGGCCGGAGCTTGTCGCGCACGAGGTCGAGATTGGGGTCAGATCGAGTCATGTCGTCGATGCCGGTGATCCGGTTGTGATTTCGCGGTCGACGTTGCGTTTCCCGCGCGTGATTATCGCACCACCTCCTCGGCACGCGGCGAGATAGTCGCCGGGCGTAAGCTTCGGCCTCGCGAGCGCGACCAAAGCACTCGCGAGGGTGCCGCAAATCGCGCTATTCTGATCACTGACGATCCAAAGGGCCATGACCATGACAGCGATGCCTGAATCGAGACAGACCGCGGTGCTGGGCGGCGGCTGTTTCTGGTGCCTCGAGGCAGTGTTCGACCAGCTCGCCGGCGTGCAGTCGGTGGAATCAGGTTACGCCGGAGGGCGCACCGCCCATCCGACGTACGAGGCCGTCTGCAGCGGCGCCACCGGGCATGCCGAAGTCGTCAGGATCACTTTTGATCCGACCGTGCTCTCCTTCCGCGACCTGCTGCGCGTGTTCTTTTCGATTCACGATCCGACGACCCGCGACCGGCAGGGCAACGATATCGGCACGCAGTACCGGTCGGTCATCTTTTGCCAGACGCCCGACCAAAAAAGCGACGCCCAGGCGGTGATCGCCGAGCTGATCCGTGACGGAATCTGGCCCGGGCCCATCGTCACCGAGATCGCCGGCGCGGCGACGTTCTATCCGGCCGAGAGCTACCATCAGGAGTATTTCGAGCGCAATGGCAGACAGCCGTATTGCCAGGCCGTCGTCGCGCCGAAGGTGGCCAAGTTCAGGAAGCAGTACCTCGACCGCCTGAAGCGCTAGGGCCGCCGCGCGAACCAGCCGCCGCCGGCGAGCGCCGCGCCGACCGACCAGAACACCGGCGCCAATCCGAGCGTCGATCCGACCGCGCCGAACAACAGTGGCACGGCGAACGTCGAGGCATTGATGATCGACATGCGCACGCCCGCCGCTTCGCCCATTCTGCCAGCCGGGGCGATGCTGTGCAGCAGCGCCATCACCATCGGTTGCGCGCTGCCGAGCGCCAGCCCCAGCGCGAACGACAGGACCATCAGCGCACCGGCGCTCGCCACGAACGGGAACAGCGCATAGGTGGCGGCGGCAATGAACATTGCCGCCGTCAGCACCTGGAATTCGGTGAAGCTCCGCGCGATCCGCGGCATCATCAGGCGAACCGCAAAGGTCGCCGCTGCGAACGATGCGAGGATGACCCCGATGCGTGACGCCGACAATCCGATTGTCGCGCCGTAGATCGGGATGAAAAAAGTGTGCAGGTCCCATGCCATCGACAGCAGCGCATTGACAATGAACACGCGCTTGAGCTGCGGATTGCGCATCAGTTGCATAATGCCGCCGGAAGGCGCTTGCGCATGGGCGCGGTGGCGCCCGGGAAGCACCAGAGCGCGCCGCGTTAATGCCAGTACCGGCAGCAGCGGCAGCAGCGCGAATCCGATGAACGTCGTACTGAACCCCAGGTGGTCGATCGAGAGTCCCGCCGCAAGCGGTCCGCAAAAGCCGGAGATCGAGTAGCCGAGCGCCAGCAGACTGAAATTCTTCGCACGCTCGCCGGGCGGTCCCATCTGGCCGGTGGCGTTCTGCACCGATACCTGGAACAGCATGAACGAGGCGCCGATCAGCGATGTCGCTGCGAACAGCGCGCCGATCCCCGGCCAGATGCAGGGGAGCGCCGCGCCCAGCGCGACTCCGAACGAGCCGACCAGCATCGGCCCGCGCACCCCCACTCGATCGGACAGCCGTCCGGCGGCGACACTCAGCCAGATCGGCAGAAACGCATACAGACCCATCAGCGTGCCCACGACCAGCGGCGACGCGCCGATCGACAGGGCATACAGCGACACGGTGACCCGACTGCCGGCCAGCACCGAGTGGTTGACGATCGCCAGCGCGATCAGCACCGGAAAGCTGTAGCGGCTGCGCCCTGCCGGCGGGGTCACGGCGCGAGCCGCTCGATCTGCCAGCGCGGACCGTCGCGCCGATAGACGATGCGGTCGTGCAGTCTCGAGGGGCGACCCTGCCAGAATTCGACCAGTGAGGGGACGACGCGATAGCCGCCCCAGAACGGCGGGCGCGGCACCGCGGCACTGTCGCCTTCGTAGCGCGCGGCGGCGGCCGCGAATTCGCGCTCCAGCCACTCGCGGTCGGGAATCGTCCGGCTTTGCGGCGACGCCCATGCGCCGAGGCGCGACGATCTTGGCCGGGAGGCGAAATAGGCATCGGACTCCGCGCCCGTCACCTTGCTCGCCGTGCCCTCGATTCGCACCTGCCGCTCGAGCTCGATCCAGTGAAAGAGCAGCGCCGCATCGGGATGAATCGCGAGCTCCCGCCCTTTCCGGCTCTCATAGTTGGTGAAAAAAACGAGGCCGTTGGGTCCGACTCCCTTGAGCAGCACGATGCGCGCTGCAGGGCGGCCATCGGCCCCGACAGTGGCCAGGGTCATCGCGGTCGGCTCGGGCAGCGCTGCGCGGACAGCTTCCTGCAGCCAGCGCTCGAGCTGACGCAAGGGATCGGGATCGACGTCTGCTTCGGTCAGCGCTTCGCGGTGGTACTCACTGCGCAGTTCGGCGAGGTTCTGGGAGGGCGTCATGGTGCGAGTTCGCTCATTATCGGCGATTTCGTGCGGACACGTGCGGCGCCGGACCCACCGCCCGGCGCACCGGCTGGGGGCAGCGTGGCACGCGCAACAGCGGTCGGCGCGCGGTCGGGCCGTTCGCGCGGCGGTGGGTCGGGACCGGCGCGCCCGCCGACTGCGCTTCTCGTCCCGGCCAACCAATCGCGCAACAATGCTGACGCGCCCCTCGCAAACCGAGCACAATTTGCATACTATGCCCGCGGGAATGCGGTATATTTGTTCGATGGAGAAAGCAGCAATGACAGGAGATTGAGCTGACTCCATATTCATCGCCGTCGCATCGAAGCGATTAACCACCAGGAAGGAGTGCTATGGCTACTGCCAAGAAAGCAAAGAAGCCCGCGAAGAAGCCGGCTGCAAAGAAGCCCGCAGCGAAGAAATCCGCAGCGAAAAAACCCGCCGCGAAAAAAGCACCGGCAAAGAAGGCCGCCCCGAAGAAAGCCGCCAAGAAGCCCGCAGCAAAGCGCAAGCCCAACGCGGCGTTCATGAAGGCAATGACCCCGTCGGCAACGCTGGCCGCGGTAGTCGGCAGCAATCCGTTGCCGCGCACCGAGGTCACCAAGAAGATCTGGGACTACATCAAGAAGAACAAGCTGCAGGACTCGATCAACAGGCGACTGATCAATGCCGACGACAAGCTGCGGCAGGTGTTCGGCGGCAAGCGGCAAGTGTCGATGTTCGAAATGACCAAGCTGGTTTCGAACCACCTCAAATAGGCCACGTCGATCGGCGTGCCGCTGCGCGGCAAGCCGACACGAGCGGTCCGATCATACGGCCGGCCATCGCTTCGCGATGTCCGGCCGTTAGTTTATCGGCACTGCCGCGATCGATCGACCTGCGCCGCCGGACGCCGGCGATCGCGCGCTGCGGCGGCTATTTCGGCGCCCCGCGCTTCGGCCAGTCGTCCTCATCATCGGGCAGGATGCGAATGACGCGCGTGCGCTTGCCCCCGCCGTAACGCTCCATCCGGGTCTCGACCGGATACAACTCGAGAAGGCGCGTCCTTGCCTCGGCTTCGCTGTCGAACGTCAGGATCGCGCCGTCCGCACCGCGCACGTCGCGCCAGATGCCGTTCGGCGCCTCGATCTCGATCTTGTACTTCAGCGGTGCCGCCATCGTTCGGCGTCGGGAAAGATCAGGCTCCGGACGCGCCCGCCTGCAGCGCGCGTATGCGCTCCTCGATCGGCGGATGCGTCGCGAACAGGGCCATGAAGCCGGAACGATCGGTAATGCCGAAGCCGGTCATCGACTTCGGCAGCTCGCCGGGGGGCAATCCGCCCAGACGCGCCAGCGCGTGCATCATCGGTTGCGGCGTCCCGAGCAGACGCGCGCTGCCGGCGTCGGCGCGAAATTCCCGGCGGCGCGAGAACCACGCGACGATCATGCTCGCCAGCACGCCGAGCACGATCTGGGCAACGATCATCGTGATGAAATAGCCGGGACCGCTGCCGCGCTCGGTGCGAAAGATGAGTCGGTCGACGAAAAATGCGACCACGCGCGACAGGAATACGACGAAGGTATTGACCACGCCCTGGATCAGCGTCAGCGTCACCATGTCCCCGTTGGCGACGTGCGAAAGCTCGTGGCCGAGTACGGCTTCGATTTCTTCGCGCGACATCGAGCTCAGCAATCCGGTCGACACCGCGACCAGCGCCGAATTGCGAAACGCGCCGGTGGCAAACGCGTTCGGCTCGCCCTCGTAGATCGAG
>DASYJB010000168.1:0-9031 GCA_035996965.1 Casimicrobiaceae bacterium
CCGCGGTCAAAAAACATCCGCCACGCAGCGCTCGAAACTTCCCGCCATGCAGGACATCGCCTTGCTTGCCATCGACTGGGGTACGAGCTCGACCCGCGTCTATGCGATGGATCGTCACGGCCGTATCTGTGACGCGCGCAGTGCACCGCTGGGCGTGCAGCGCGTGGCCAACGGTGAATTCGCGCAAGCGCTCAAGACCCTGTGTGGCGACGGCTTTCCCGAAGACGTGCCTTTGATCGCCTGCGGGATGATCGGCAGTCGCCAGGGCTGGATCGAGGCGCCGTATTGCGCCTGTCCCGCCGACTTCGGCACGATAGCGGCAGCGCTGACTCGCGTCCCGGGCACGGCGCTGGCGATCGTTCCGGGTCTGGTCTGCCGTGATGACGATGGCATCGCGGACGTCATGCGCGGCGAAGAAACGCAGATTCTTGGCGCGCTGGCTGGCGATGCCAAGGCGCGGCAGGTCCTGCTTCTGCCGGGCACGCACAGCAAATGGGCGATTATCGGCCCCGATGGGATCGAGACTTTTTCGACCTTCATGACCGGCGAGGTCTACGCGCTGCTGGTCGAGCACAGCATTCTGGGAAGGCTGGCCGCGCCCGGCAGCGACGAAGAGACCTTCGCGCGCGGCGTGCGTCACAGCCTTCGTAGCACCGCGGCGCTCACCCACGATTTGTTCAGCGCGCGCACGCTCGCGCTGACCGGTCGACTTGCGCCTTCGGGCGTCGGCGATTATCTTTCGGGCTTGTTGCTCGGCACCGAAATCGCGGCGGCGAGGGGCTGGCTCGAGCGGATGCGTGTTGCGCCTACACGCCTGACTTTGGTCGGCGCACAAGCCTTGGTTGACAAGTATCGAGCGGCATTGGCGATCGCGGGGATCGATGCAGACATCGGTGCGGAAGATGCCGCGGCACGCGGGCTGTGGCGCATTGCGCGGCACGCGGGACTGTTGAGATGACGACGGCTCTCTCCGATTATCTGAACCCGCTGCCTCTGGTCGCCGTCCTGCGCGGCATTACGCCTTCCGAAATCGCCGCGGTCGGGTCGGCGCTCACCGAGCACGGCTTTCGCATTCTCGAGGTGCCGCTGAATTCGCCCGAGCCCTTCGACAGCATTAAGCGGTTGGCGGAGCTTTACGGCGAGCACTGTCTGACCGGTGCAGGTACCGTGATCAAGGTCGCCGACGTTGCGCGGGTCGCCGATGCCGGCGGCCGGCTTATCGTCATGCCGCACGGCGATGTCGCGATCGTGCGCGAAGCCAAGCGGCGCGGCCTGGTCTGTCTTCCCGGCGTGGCGACGCCGACCGAAGCCTTCGCCGCGCTCGACGCGGGCGCCGATGGGCTCAAGATGTTTCCGGCCGAGCAGCTGTCGCCGGCGGTGCTGAAGGCATGGCGCGCTGTGTTGCCGCGCGGAACGCTGGTGTTTCCGGTTGGCGGCATCCGCCCCGACAACATGGCGCCGTTCTGGGCCGCCGGCGCCGACGGATTCGGCACGGGCTCGAATCTGTACAAGCCGGGTGCATCGGCCGAAACGGTGCGCGCCTCGGCCGCCGCGTACGCCTCCGGCTTTCGGGCATTGCAGCGCGAGCGATGAGCGGCCCGCGCTTCGACCTGGTCGCGCTGGGCGAACCGCTGCTCGAATTCAACCAGACGCGCGACGCGAGCGAACAGTACCTGCAGGGATTCGGCGGCGACACATCGAACTGCGTCATTGCCGCGGCGCGGCTCGGTGCCACGACCGCCTATATCACGCGCCTGGGCGACGATGCGTTCGGCCGCAAGTTCCTCGCACTGTGGCAGCGCGAGCGCGTCGATGCCAGCGGCGTGGCGATCGATGCCGACGCCAACACCGGCATCTACTTTGTCACGCACGGCGCGAGCGGCCACGAGTTCAGCTATCTTCGCGCCGGCTCGGCGGCGAGCCGCATGCGCCCATCGGATCTGCCGCTGCCGGTGATTCGATCGTCGAAGGTGCTGCACGTGTCGGGCATCAGCCAGGCGATCAGCGCCAGCGCCTGCGACACGGTGTTCGCGGCGATCGACACGGCGCGCGAGGCCGGTGCGTGGATCTCCTTCGATTGCAATGTTCGCCCGAAGCTCTGGCCGCTGCCGCGCGCACGGGCCGTGATCGTGGCGACGATGGGGCTGTGCGACTGGTTCCTTCCGAGTCTGGACGAAGCCGTCCAGCTGTCCGGAAAGGAGCAGCCGGATGCGATTCTCGATTGGTGCCATGCCCAGGGCGCGCCGATCGTCGCGCTGAAGATGGGTGGCGAAGGCGTCTGGGTCTCCACGGGAGAGGCACGCGAGCACATCGCCGGCATGCGGGTTAACGCCATCGATGCGACTGGCGCGGGGGACTGTTTCGACGGTGCGTTCGCCGCAAGACTCGTCGCCGGCGACACCCCGTTTGCGGCCGGGCGTTATGCCAATGCCGCGGCGGCGTTGGCGACGACCGGATACGGTGCAGTCGCGCCGCTGCCGCGGCACGCCGATGTGGCTGCATTGCTGGCGACCGCGGGCCGATGACAGCCGAGACCTTCCGCAGTGGACTCTTCGCGGACCGGGTAGCACTGGTCTCGGGCGGCACCAGCGGCATCGGCGCCGCAATCGCCGCGTTGCTGACCCGCCTCGGCGCGCGCGTCACCGTCACCGGGGCGTCGCAGGTCGAGGCCGACTCGGCACGCGCTGCCGCCGGCTTCGCCGCCGAACGCGCGATCGGGCTGGACGTGCGCGATGGAGTCGCCGTCGCGGCGTGCCTGCGCGATTTTCCCCGCCTCGACATACTGATCAACTGCGCCGGCATTATTCGCCGCGCCGCCGAGCACGATCCTGTCGTCTTCGCCGAAGTCGTCGACGTCAATCTGACCGGCACGATGCGGCTTGCGGCGGCGGCGCGACCGCTGCTGGCGAAAAGCGCTGGATGCATAGTCAACACCGCATCGATGTATTCATTCTTCGGCGGCCCGCATGCGCCGGGATACGCGGCCAGCAAGGGCGGCGTCGCGCAGCTGACCAAGTCGCTCGCGGCGGCTTATGCGCCGGAAGGAATTCGCGTCAATGCCGTCGCGCCGGGCTGGATCCATACGGTGATGACGCAGCCGGTCCGCGACGATCCTGACAAAAACGGGGCGGTCGCCGCGCGCACGCCGCTCGGACGCTGGGGCATGCCCGACGAGGTCGCGGCGGTCGCGGCGTTCCTGTGCTCGCCTGCCGCTGCCTTCGTCACCGGCGTCATACTGCCGGTTGATGGCGGCTATCTGGTGGCATGAGTATCATAATGGGACACAAGCACCCGTCCATTGAAGGCTCTCCGGCGGCGCGAGTTGCGATCGCGCCGCCGCGCGGGGCACGGACAGAAGAGGGAAGGGGGACAGTCATGCAGATCGGCACGGCGATTCGATACCTGAAAAAAGGTGAATGGGACAAAGCGCATGCTATTGCGCAGCAGGACGAGACCAAGCTCGGTTGTTGGGCGCACGGCATCGTGCACATCGTCGAGGGCGACCTCGGCAACGCGCGTTACTGGTATCGCCGCGCCGGCCGGCCGTTTCCCAAGGATCGCGATGTCGACAGTGAAGTTGCGGCGCTGGCCGACGCGCTGAAAAAGGCAGAGTGAGCGCTGCGGCGATCCTGCCGGCGAAGGGCATCGTGCCCGAGCTGGCGATCGCGGCGATACCCGACGACGAACGGGTCTGGGTGCCGCAGGCGCCCGACGTCTGGTTCCGGCCGCTGTTGCTCAACACCGTCAACGGCGGCTGGTGCAATCTGCTGCGCGTGCGGCGATCGGGCGTCCTCTCCCGGCATCGCCATCCGATGCTCGTCGTCGGTTACGTGATCAAGGGCCGCTGGCGCTATCTCGAGCACGAATGGATAGCCGAGGAAGGCAGCTTCGTCTACGAACCTCCGGGCGAGACGCACACGCTGGTCGTGCCCGAGGATTGCGCCGAAATGATCACTTTCTTCAACATCGCCGGCGCGATGATCTATCTGGACGAGTCCGGCCGGCAAACCGGCTACGAGGACGTGTTCAGCAAGATCGAGATGTGCAGCGCTCACTACGCGGCGGCGGGCCTCGGCGCCGGATTCGTCGATCAATTCATCCGCTGAGCTTGGCATGCCTTGGGGCGGAATTCTTGCGGTAGGCGGGGGCGCGGCGATCGGCGCGTGGCTGCGCTGGTGGCTGGGCATTCTGCTGAACCCGCTGTTCCCGACGCTGCCGCTGGGCACGCTTGCCGCCAACCTGGTCGGCGGATTGCTGATGGGCTTCGCGATGGACCTGCTGACGCGGCACGCGATCGTGATGCCCGAAGCGCGACTGCTGATCACGACTGGATTTCTGGGCGGGCTGACAACCTTTTCGACATTCTCCGCCGAGATCGTCACCTTGCTGCTGCGCAAGGAGTATTTGTGGGGATCGATCGCCATCGCTTCGCACGTCGTCGGTTCGGTGGCGATGACGGTCCTCGGCATGCTGCTGGTGCGCGGGCTGTACGCATGGGCTGCGCCGGCATGAGGGCGATGACGATGCCGCTTCGACCTAAGCCCGGGGATGTGGGCTGGCGGTCCGCGAAAGGAGGGCTCGCATGAAGGGCACGATCTTGCGATTCTATGTGCATGAAGGCCGGATCCACCATCATGTCGCGCTGTTCGAATGGCTGCTCGAGCAGGCGAAGAAGATCGGCATCCATGGCGGGTCGGCATTTCGCGCCATCGCCGGATTCGGGCGTCACGGCATTCTGCGCGAGGAGCATTTTTTCGAGCTCGCGGCCGATTTGACTATCGGTGTCGAATTCGTCGTGACCGATGCCGAAGCCGACGCTCTGCTGGGATTGCTGCGAGGCGAACGCATCAGCATTTTCTACGTGCGCGTCGCCGCCGAATTCGGGACGATCGAAGGCGATCGTTGAATAGATTCGGTATCGCGCCATCGGCCGGTTCTCGAAGGTCTGCCGTCCCGGGGGCGATGGAGGAACCGGACTCTCGTTTCATGGCACGCTGACGCCCGTGCGGTAAACTCTCGCGCGTCGACGATATCGAGGACTGGTCATGCCCAACGCGATTCGCTTTCATAAGAACGGCGGCCCCGAAGTGATGCAGTGGGAAAGCGTGGACGTCGGCGAGCCCGGCCCGGGCGAAGCGCGCGTCCGCCACACGGCGATCGGCGTGAACTACATCGACACCTACCATTGCAGCGGCCTGTACAAGCTGGCATTGCCGTCGGGCCTTGGCACCGAAGGCGCGGGCGTCGTTGAGGCGGTCGGGCCCGGCGTCACTGATGTGCGGCCAGGCGACCGCGTCGCCTACAGCGGCGGCCCGCTCGGCGCCTATTCCGAAGTGCGCGTGATGCCTGCCGACCGGCTGGTCAAGCTGCCGGACGGCGTTTCCGACAAGGTCGCCGCGACGCTGATGCTCAAAGGTCTGACCGTGCAGTACCTGTTTCGGCAGACGTTCCCGCTCAAAGGCGGCGAGACGATCCTGCTCCACGCCGCCGCGGGAGGCATCGGCTTGATCGCCTGCCAATGGGCGCGCGCGCTTGGCGTCACGGTGATAGGCACCGTCGGCTCGGACGAAAAGGCGGCACTGGCCAAAGCGAATGGTTGTACGCACACGATCGTCTATACGCGCGAGAATTTCGTCGAGCGCGTCAAGCATCTCACCGGCGGCAAGGGCGTGCCGGTCGTCTACGACGGCGTCGGCAAGGATACGTTCCCGGCGTCGCTCGACTGCCTGTCGCCGCGAGGCATGTTCGTGAGCTTCGGCAACGCGTCCGGTCCGATCGCCGCGTTCGACATCCTGCTCCTGGCGCAGAAGGGTTCGCTGTACGCGACGCGACCGACGCTGGCGACGTACACGGCAAGCCGAGCCGCGGTGCTCGCGATGAGCGAGGAAATGTTCTCGCTCGTCCTGGCCGGCAAGCTCACCAACGAAGCACGCCAGACCTACGCGCTGAAGGATGCCGCGCAGGCGCATCGTGATCTCCAGGCGCGCAAGACTACGGGCGCGACGATACTGCTGCCTTAGCGCGGGAGCAGCGGGTGTCGCTCAGGCGCGCGGCTCGCGTCGTTCAGCAAGCGGCGCGCGGCAGGAGCGAGCTCCGACGCGGTGAGACCCAGCGGCCCGACGCCTTGCGCCACCAGCGCATCGGCCGCGGCGCCGTGGACGCATACGGCCAGCGGCAGGGCGTCGCCGAGTGCCAAGCCTTGCGCGAGCAGGGCGCCGAGCATGCCGGCAAGGACGTCGCCGGTGCCGCCGGAGGCGAGCCCCGGGTTCCCGCTGCCATTGATTGCCCAGCTTCCGCCCGGATAAGCCAGCACGCTGCCGACGCCTTTGAGGGCGACGCCGGCGTTGAGCCGCCGCGCCAGCGTTAGCGCGGCTTCGACCCGGTTCGCCTGGATGTCCGACGTCTTGACGCCGGCCAGCCGCGCCGCTTCGGCGGGATGCGGCGTGATGACCGTCGGCTCGCTTCGCGCGATCACCGCCGCAGCCAGCGCCGCATCGGCCGCGATCAGGGTCAGCGCGTCGGCGTCGATCACCAGCGGAGCGGCGATGCGCAGCGCGTCGTCGATCAGATGGCGTGCCGTTTCACCGGTGCCGAGACCCGGTCCGATGACGATGGCGTCGAGTGTTCGGCCGAGCACATCTGCCGCGCCGCGCAGCATCAACTCAGGCTGCTGCCAATCGACCGCCGGCCGATCGGTCGCGGCGAGACCTACGAGCACTTTGCCGGCGCCCAGATGGAGCGCGGCGCGCGCCGCCAGCAGCGACGCACCCACCATCCCGTCGCTGCCGCCGACGACGCCTAGCGTGCCGTAGGTGCCTTTATGCACGTTGCGACGCGAACGCAAGAGCACTTGCGGCAACGCAGTGCGCAGCACCGCCCAGTCGAGCCGCGCGCCGGCCGTCGCCGGCATGTCGCTGTCGGCAGCGTCGAGGCTATGCACGCTGATCGCGCCGCAGTGGTCGGGTCCATCCAGGGTCAGCAGGCCGGGCTTCAGGGCGATGAAAGTCGCCGTGGCGCTGGCGCGGATCGTCGGCGCTTGTGCGACACCCGTCTCGGCGTCGAGCCCGCTCGGCACGTCGAGCGCCAGGATCGGTATGCGACTGTCATTGGCCTGAGCGATCCAGCGCGCGTGTATCTGGTCGATCGCGCGGGTGAGTCCGATGCCGAACAGGCCGTCGACGATGAGGCCGAAGTCGCGATCGTCGCTCCAGGCCGATACGATCGCACCGCCGCGCTCGCGCCACGCGGCGCGCGCGGCCGCGGCGTCGGTCGGCATGGGCGCGGCGCCGTCGAGCGCGCAGACGACGACATCGAAAAACCACGAGGCAAGGTGCCGGGCGACGACGAACGCATCGCCGCCGTTGTTGCCCGGTCCCGCCAGCACCAGCACGCGCGCTCGACGGTCCGCCAGCATGTCGCGGGCGAGCGTGGCGGCAGAGAGTCCTGCACGCGCCATCAGCGGCTGTCCCGCCATCCGCGTCTCGATGGCGCGGATGTCCGCAACGCGACAGATCGGCTCGGCACGCATCGGCTGATTATAGGCACCGTTTCGCCTTCCCGAGCGGCCGACAAACGCTCGAGCCATGCCGGGCGTGCGATTAGACAGCGGCTGTACCAGTCGATACACTAGCGGCCGAGGCCGCTCGGCCCGCAGCAGCCCGGATTCCGCACGCGGGCGTGTTGCGAGCGCATCGGACAATGCGGCGATGCCACGATTCATCCACGGGAGGTAGTCATGTCGCAGTTTGTCACCAGGAGCTTGTTCGCCCTGCTCGCGTTCGGCATTGCCGCAACGGCATCCGCGCAGGAGCCGACCGGCACGCTGAAAAAGATCAAGGACTCGGGCACGATAACGATCGGACACCGCGACTCGTCGATCCCGTTCTCGTACTACGACGAGAATCAGAAGGTCGTCGGCTACTCGATGGACATCTGCATGAAAGTGGTCGATGCGGTCAAGGCGGCGCTGAAGATGCCGAACCTGAAGGTGGTGCTGAATCCGGTTACGTCGGCGACCCGGATTCCGCTGATCGCCAACGGCACGATCGACCTGGAATGCGGATCGACGACCAACAATCTCGATCGCCAGAAGCAGGTCGGCTTCACCAACACCTATTTCGTGACCGCCAACCGCTACGTCGCGAAGAAGTCGTCGAACATCAAGACGCTGGCCGATCTGAAAGGCAAGACCGTCGTGTCGACGGCGGGAACGACGAACATCAAGTGGCTGACCGAAGAGAACGGCAAGCAGAACATGGGCATGAGCATCATCCCCGCCAAAGACCACGCCGAAGCGTTCCTGATGGTCGAGACCGGCCGGGCGGCGGCGTTCTTCATGGACGACATCCTGTTGTCCAGCCTGGCGGCGAGCGCCAAGACGCCGGGAGATTTTGTGATCGGCAGCGAAGCCTACAGCGTCGAGCCGTACGGGGCGATGATGCCCAAGGATGACGCGGAATTCCGCAAGGTCGTCGACACCGCCACCGCCAATCTGTACAAGAGCGCCGAGATCCACGCGATCTACGAGAAGTGGTTCCTCAAGCCGATTCCGCCGAAGGGCATCACGCTGAATCTGCCGGAGAGCCCGCAGCTGAAAAAGGCGTTGGCCAATCCGACCAGCAGCGGCGACCCCGCTGCCTATCAGTAGCCGCCGGCGGGTCACGCTGGCGACAGGGAGCTTCGGCTCCCTTGCCTCGCCTCGGGCACCCGCAGACGACGACTGAGCCCGTCCGCCGCGGCGCGCGATGAACTACAACTGGAACTGGGGCATCTTCTGGGAGATGTCGGCCGACGGCCGGCATACCTGGTTCATGACCCTGATCATGGGCCTGGGCTGGACGCTGACAACGGCGTTCTGCGCGGGCATCATCGCCTTCATCCTCGGCTCGTTCATCGGCGTCGTGCGCACGATGCCGATCCGGTGGGCGGTGCGCGTCGGCAATGCCTACGTGGAGCTGTTTCGCAATATCCCGCTGCTGGTCCAGTTGTTTATCTGGTTCTTCGTCCTGCCCGAGATCCTGCCGGCGTCGCT
>DASYJB010000169.1:0-9753 GCA_035996965.1 Casimicrobiaceae bacterium
AGGCACCAGAGAGCGGCTTGATTGTCAGCGTATTGAAAATGGGGGCCGCCTTGACGGTGACTGTCGATGTGGCGCGCTGGCCGATCGCATCCTGAACGGTGATCGTTACCGCGGTATCCGCAACAACGTTGCCCGGCAACAGGACGATCGTGCCGTTGCTCGAGCTCGCGACCGGCAGGACTGCACTATTGCTCGACACGACAAAAAACGGTGGCGCGCCGCCGCTGATCGTCAGCGTCAGTGGAGTGTTGGAAAAGGCCGTCACGATGGGCGGCAAAATGGACAGCGGGCCTGGAGCAGGCGGCCCGGGTTGGAAGGGATTATTCGGGGCGCCGCTGCCGCCGCCGCAACCGCCCAGGGCGAGCAATCCGCCGAGCGCGAAAAGGGCGAGTGCCGGTCGCAGCCAACGAGCAATCATTCGGTTTGGCGCCATGACGGAATCCCTGATGATGTTGTCCTAAATATTTTACCCGGGCCAGCTTTTTTGAGCGCTGGTACAAGCATATAGCCCACTTTGTTCAGATTAAAGCGCAAGTTCAGGGCTGGCGCAAGTTCTTTTGGCGGACAGGCCATCCCGGGCGTCGCCAGGTTGCCGCAATGCAACATTATGGCTAGTATGAAAAGGTTTCGTCCGCCGCTTCAAGGCGCGCGCGGCAACGTGCGCCGGAAGGCGCGATCGGGCCCGTAACAGGCGAGGATCAAGTGGAGCGACAGCAACAGGTTTGGCACCTGCCCCCGGCGAGGCAGGGAATGTACGATCCGGCGAACGAGCACGATGCCTGCGGGCTGGGGTTCATCGCGCATATCAAGGGCAAGGCCAGCCACGCGATCGTCACCCAGGGCCTTCAGATCCTCAAGAATCTGACCCATCGCGGCGCGACCGGCGCGGACCCGCTGCAGGGCGACGGCGCCGGCATTCTGATCCAGCTCCCCGATGCGTTCCTGCGCCGCGCCTGCGGCCGCCAGGGCCTCACCTTGCCTGCGCTCGGTCAATACGGCGTCGGCATGGTGTTTCTCCCCAAAGAGCCGGCGTCGCGCATGGCGTGCGAGCAGGAAATCGAGCGCGCGGTCGCCGGCGAAGGCCAGCTGCTGCTCGGCTGGCGCGACGTGCCGACCGACAATTCGGGCCTGTCCGAGCGCACCAAGGACGTCGAGCCGGTGATCCGGCAGGTTTTCATCGCGCGCGGCTCGAACCGCATGGACCAGGATGCGCTCGAGCGCAAGCTCTACATCATCCGCAAGAAATCCGGGCACGCGATCCAGGCGCTGAAGCTCAGGCACGGCAAGGAGTTCTACGTGCCGTCGATGTCGTCGCGCACGATCGTCTACAAGGGCATGCTTCTCGCGCATCAGGTCGGGGAGTACTACCTCGATTTGCGCGATCCGACGATGGTCTCGGCGCTGGCGATGGTGCACCAGCGCTTCTCGACCAACACGTTCCCGACCTGGGACTTGGCACACCCGTTCCGTCTCGTCTGCCACAACGGCGAGATCAATACGCTGCGCGGCAATGTCAACTGGATCCGCGCGCGGCAGCAGGCGATCGCCAGCACGGTGCTCGGCGACGACCTCGACAAGGTGTGGCCGCTAATCTACGACGGGCAGTCCGATTCGGCGTCGTTCGACAATTGTCTCGAGCTACTGCTGATGGGAGGGTATCCGCTCGCGCACGCGATGATGCTGATGATTCCGGAAGCGTGGGCGGGCAATCCGCTGATGGACGAGGATCGCCGCGCATTCTACGAATACCACGCCGCGCTGATGGAGCCCTGGGACGGCCCCGCGGCGATGGCGTTCACTGACGGCCGCCAGATCGGTGCGACGCTCGATCGCAACGGGCTGCGGCCGGCGCGCTACATCGTTACCGACGACGACTATGTGATCATGGCCTCCGAGGTCGGCGTGCTCGACATTCCGGAGCGCAAGATCATCCGCAAGTGGCGGCTGCAGCCGGGCAAGATGCTGCTGGTCGACACCGAGCAGGGACGCATCATCGACGACGCGGAGCTGAAGCGCACGCTGGCGACCGCGAAGCCATACCGCGCGTGGATCGATCGCACCCGCATCGCGCTCGAGGATCTGCCGGCGCCGGCGCCGCCGCAACGCTCGAAAGTCTCGTTGCTCGACCGCCAGCAGGCATTCGGCTACACGCAGGAAGACCTGAAGGTGATCTTGGCGCCGATGGCGTTGAACGGCGAGGAGGCGGTCGGCTCGATGGGCAACGATGCCGCGCTGCCGGTGCTGTCGAACCGGCCGAAGGTCGTGTATGCGTACTTCAAGCAACTGTTCGCGCAGGTGACCAATCCGCCGATCGACCCGATCCGCGAAGAGCTGGTGATGTCGCTGGTGACATTCATCGGGCCGCGGCCGAACCTGCTCGCGGTCGACATCGCGCCCGACGCCAACGATCTTCCAATGCGACTTGAGGCGGCAAAGCCGATCCTGACCGCCGACGAGATGGAGAAGATCCGTCACATAGGCCTCTTTACCGGCGCCACGTTCCGTTCGCGCGAGCTCGACATCTGTTATCCCGCGGCGTGGGGCGCAGCGGGCATGGAAGCGGCGCTCGCCAGCCTCTGCGCTCACGCCGAGGATGCGATCCGCCTCGGCTTCAACATCCTGATCGTGTCCGACCGCAATGTCTCGGCCGAACTGATGCCGATTCCGGCGCTGCTCGCCACCGCCGCCGTGCACCAGCACCTGGTGCGCAAGGGTCTGCGCACCAGCGCCGGGCTCGTCGTCGAGACCGGGTCGGCGCGCGAAGTGCATCATTTCGCGCTGCTCGCCGGTTACGGCGCCGAGGCGATCTACCCGTACCTCGCGCTGGAAACGCTCGCCCAGCTGCACGAGATCGTGCCGGAAGTCTCACCCGAGGAATCGGCCAAGCGGTTCGTCAAGGCGATCTGCAAGGGCCTGTACAAGGTGATGTCCAAGATGGGCATCTCGACCTATCAGTCCTATTGCGGCGCTCAGATATTCGAGGCGGTCGGATTGAACCGTGCGTTTATCGACAAGTATTTCACCGGCACGGCGAGCAACATCCAGGGTATCGGTTTGTTCGAGGTCTCCGATGAGGCTTATCGACTGCACCAGATCGCCTTCGGCGACAGTCCGGTGCTGCGCGACGCGCTCGACGCCGGCGGCGAATATCAGTACCGCGTCCGCGGCGAAGAGCACATGTGGACGCCTGACTCGATCGCCAAGCTGCAGCACGCGGCCCGAGCCAACAGTCATTCGACCTACCAGGAATACGCGAAGCTGATCAACGATCAGAGCCGCCGGCTGATGACCTTGCGCGGCCTGTTCGAATTCAAGCCGGCGGGCGCACCGGTGCCGCTGGACGAGGTCGAGCCCGCGGCGGAGATCGTCAAGCGCTTCGCCACCGGCGCGATGAGCCTCGGCTCGATCTCGACCGAAGCGCACACGACGCTCGCGATCGCGATGAACCGGATCGGCGGCAAGTCCAATACCGGCGAAGGCGGCGAGGACGCGCATCGCTATCCGCTGATGCGCAAGGGAGAGACGCTGAGCTCGCGGATCGACGGCGTCGTTGTCGACGTTCCGGTCAGGGAAGGCGATTCGCTGCGCTCGCGCATCAAGCAGGTCGCGTCGGCCCGCTTCGGCGTCACCGCCGAGTACCTGGTCAACGCCGACCAGCTGCAGATCAAGATGGCGCAGGGCGCGAAGCCGGGCGAAGGCGGCCAGCTGCCTGGACACAAGGTCTCCGAATACATCGCGAAGCTGCGTTTCTCAGTGCCGGGTGTCGGCTTGATCTCGCCGCCGCCGCATCACGACATTTACTCGATCGAGGATCTGGCGCAGCTGATCCATGATCTGAAGAATGCCAATCCGCAGGCATCGATCAGCGTCAAGCTGGTGTCCGAAGTCGGCGTCGGCACCGTCGCCGCGGGTGTGGCCAAGGCCAAGGCCGATCATGTGACGATCGCCGGCCACGACGGCGGCACCGGCGCGTCGCCCGAGTCGTCGATCAAGCACGCCGGCACGCCATGGGAGCTCGGCTTAGCCGAGACGCAGCAGACGCTGGTGCTCAACCGCCTGCGCGGCCGCATCGCGGTGCAGGTCGACGGCCAGATGAAGACTGGCCGCGACGTCGTCGTCGGTGCATTGCTCGGCGCCGACGAGTTCGGCTTCGCGACGGCGCCGCTGGTCGCCGCCGGGTGCATCATGATGCGCAAGTGCCATCTCAATACCTGCCCGGTCGGCATCGCGACGCAAGACCCGGTGTTGCGCGCGAAATTTGACGGCCAGCCCGAGCACGTCGTCAATTTCATGTTCTTCGTCGCCGACGAAGTGCGGAGCATCATGGCAGAGCTCGGCATCCGCCGCTTCGAGCAGCTGATCGGCCGCTCGGATCTGCTCGACACCCGCGGCGGGATCGATCACTGGAAGGCGCGCGGTCTGGACTTTTCGCGCATCTTCTATCAGCCGCCGATGCCGCCGGAAGTCGCGCGCTTCCATTGCGAAGAGCAGGACCACCGGCTCGCTCGCGCGCTCGACCACCAGCTGATCGCCGCGGCGGCGGAGGCGATCGAGCAGAAGACGCCGGTGCGCCTCGAGTACAAGATCCGCAATGCGCATCGGTCGGTGGGTGCGATGCTGTCCGGCATCGTTGCGCGGCGCTACGGACACGCAGGACTGCCCGAGGACACGATACATGTCGCATTCGATGGCATCGCCGGTCAGAGCTTCGGCGCATTCCTCGCGCGCGGCATCAGCTTCGAGCTGCAGGGAGCAACCAACGATTATGTCGGCAAGGGCTTGTCGGGCGGCCGGATCGTCGTTTATCCGGATCCCGAGTGTCCGGCAAAACCCGACGAGAACATCGTCATCGGCAATACGGTGATGTACGGCGCGATTGCCGGCGAGGCCTATTTTCGCGGCATCGCCGGCGAGCGCTTTTGCGTGCGCAATTCCGGCGCCTCGGCCGTCGTCGAGGGCACCGGCGATCATGGCTGCGAATACATGACCGGTGGGACCGTCGTCGTGCTCGGGCGCACCGGCCGCAATTTCGCCGCCGGCATGAGCGGCGGCATCGCCTTCGTCTACGACGAGGATGGCACGTTCAGCGAGCGCTGCAATATGGCGATGGTCACTCTCGAGAAGGTGCAGGACGAAGCCGAGCAGGCCAGGACCGAGGCCCAGCTCGCCGCCGAGGGCAACGGACGACTGCGCCATGCGGAGATGAGCGACGAGGCGCTGCTGCGTGGACTGGTCGAGCGGCATCTGCGCTTCACGGCGAGCACGCGCGCGCTGGCCATGCTCGATAACTGGGATGCGACCCGCGCCAAATTCGTCAGAATCTTCCCGAACGAATACAAGCGCGCTCTTGGCGAGCTTTTCGCGCGGCGGACAGTCAAGCCGGCGGCGAATCGCCAGCGCGAGGCGGTCTGACCTCCATGGGCAAGACCACCGGCTTCATCGAGCTGCAGCGAATTTCCGAAGTCGCGCTGCCGATCGGCGAGCGCGTGCGCAACTACCGCGAGTTCATCTTCGCGCTCAAGGACGATCAGGCGTCGAAGCAGGGCGCGCGCTGCATGGACTGCGGCATCCCATTCTGCCAGTCCGGCTGCCCGATCAACAACATCATTCCCGACTGGAATGACCTGGTCTACCGGCAACAGTGGCGCGAGGCGCTCGAAGTGCTGCACTCGACCAACAATTTCCCGGAATTCACCGGAAGAGTCTGCCCGGCGCCATGCGAAGCCGCCTGCACGCTCAATATCAACGACGATCCGGTCGGCATCAAATCGATCGAGCACTTCATCATCGACAAGGGTTGGGAAGAAGGCTGGGTCGCGCCGCAGCCGGCGAAAAGAAAGACCGGCAAGCGCGTGGCCGTCGTCGGTTCCGGCCCGGCCGGGATGGCGTGTGCGCAGCAGCTTGGGCGCGCCGGCCACGAAGTCGTGCTGTTCGAGAAGGCCGACAGAATCGGCGGCCTGTTGCGATACGGAATTCCCGATTTCAAGATGGAGAAGTACCACATCGACCGCAGGGTCGAGCAGATGCGATCCGAAGGGGTCGAGCTCCGCGTCAATGCGCATGTCGGCGCAACGGGCAAGAACGGCGTCTCCGCGGCGCGCCTGCGCGAGGAATTCGACGCGCTGGTCGCCTCGGCGGGCTCCGAGCATCCGCGCGATCTGGACGTTCCCGGTCGTGACCTCGACGGCGTTCTTTTCGCGATGGACTTTCTGCCGCTGCAAAACCGGCGCGTCGCCGGCGACGCCGACGTTCCGCCGCTGACCGCGAAAGGCAGGCACGTCATCGTCATCGGCGGCGGCGATACCGGCTCGGACTGCGTCGGCACCTCGAATCGGCAAGGCGCACTGTCGGTGACGCAGTTCGAGTTGCTGCCGCAGCCGCCCGAGCACGAGAACAAGCCGCTGGTCTGGCCGTACTGGCCGATGAAGATGCGGACGTCCTCGTCGCACGAGGAAGGCTGTGAACGCGATTGGGCGGTTCAGACCAAGGCGTTCAAGGGCGAGGGGAGGAAGGTGGTTGCGCTCGTTGCCAGCCGCGTTGAATGGAAGGACGGGAAGCTTCGCGAAGTGCCCGGCAGCGAATTCGAGCTCAAGGCCGACCTGGTGCTGTTCGCGATGGGTTATCTGCATCCGGTGCACGTCGGGATGCTCGAAGAGCTGGGCGTCGAATACGACGCGCGCGGCAACGTCAAGGCCGACACCGAGCATTATCGGACGTCGGTCCCGAAGGTGTTTGCCGCCGGCGACACGCGCCGCGGCCAGTCGCTGGTCGTTTGGGCGATACGCGAGGGTCGCCAGTGCGCGCGCGCCGTCGACGAATTCCTGATGGGCGCGTCGGAGCTGCCACGCTAGTACACAGGTTGTGCCAATGACCGATATCGTCGCCCTCGACGTCGCGAGCTGGCGGCCCGCGCTTAGCCCGGACGCGCAAGACGTTGCGATACGAACGCTCGAAGGCGGCGGCGTGCTGATCTTGCCGCAGCTTGCGTTCCCGCTGGCCGCCGACGAGCGGCGCTTCCTTTCGCCGCGCTGGTCCGACGGCAGGGCGAAAAACATCAGCTTCGACGGCGGCAAGCTCAAGGGCGCGCGCGGCTCGGCCGACGAGCTCGCGGCGCTGTCGCGCATGGTTGCCCGATTCGCGGCCGAGGCCTCGGCCCTGGTCACGACGCTGTTTCCGCGTTATGCGCCGTATGTTCGCCGCGCGCGCACCAGCTTCCGGCCGCAGCCCGCCGTCGGCCGCGCGGTTTCCTGGCGCAAGGACGACTCCCGCCTGCATGTCGACGCATTTCCATCGCGGCCGAACCATGGCGAGCGCATTCTGCGCGTGTTCTGCAATGTGAGTCCCAGCGAGGATCGGGTATGGCGCGTCGGCGAGAGCTTCGAAGCGGTGGCGCGCAGGTTTCTGCCGGGCATTCGCCGGCAGATCCCCGGCGAGGCGCGATGGCTGTCGGCGCTGCACGTCACCAAGGGCCTGCGCAGCGCGTACGATCACCTGATGCTCGGTCTGCACGACGGCGCCAAGGCCGATCTCGTCTACCAGGCGAATTGCGCGCAGCAGGTCGTGCGCTTCGCGCCCGGTACCACCTGGCTGTGCTTTTCCGACCAGCTGATGCACGCGGCGGTGTCGGGCCAGTACATGCTCGAGCAGACGATCGATCTTCCGCTGGCCGCGCTGTACGACCGCGAGCGATCGCCGCTGGCGATCCTGGAACGGCTTTGCGGCCGCGAGCTCGCAGCCGGCTGAAGCGTCGCATCGCGCCGATTGCCGCATCGTCCGGCCGCGAAGCTGCAACAAAGCCGGTCCGCCGCCATTCCGCTCTACAATAGCGGCCGTGCCCGCCCAGGGCTTAACGCCGCCATCGTGGCGGCGACCCGGTCCACCACCAAGCCTTCCGGATGACTCCACCGCAAAACGATACGCTGCTGCGCGCGCTCAGGCGCGAGCCGACCGATTACACGCCGATCTGGCTGATGCGGCAGGCCGGCCGTTATCTTCCCGAGTACAACGCGACGCGTGCGCGCGCCGGCAGCTTCATGGCGCTTTGCACCGATCCCGAGCTTGCCGCCGAGGTCACGATGCAGCCGCTCGCGCGCTTTCCGCTCGACGCGGCGATCCTGTTTTCGGACATTCTCACTGTTCCCGACGCGATGGATCTCGGATTGCATTTCGTCGACGGCGAAGGTCCGCGCTTCGCGCGGCCGCTGGTCGACGAGGAAGCGGTGGCGAAGCTCGCCGTGCCCGATCCCGAGCGCCTGCGTTACGTGTACGACGCGGTCGCCACGATCAAGCGCGCTCTGGCCGGCAAACTGCCGCTGCTCGGTTTCGCCGGCAGCCCGTTTACGCTCGCCTGTTACATGATCGAAGGCGGCGGCAGCGCTGACTTCGCGCGCGTGCGCCGCATGCTTTATACGCGCCCCGATCTGCTGCATCGCATTCTATCGGTCAATGCCGAAGCGGTCGCAGCCTATCTGGCGCAGCAGGTTGCGCATGGCGCCGACGCGCTGATGCTGTTCGACACCTGGGGCGGGCTGCTTACCACCGACGGCTATGAGCATTTTTCGCTCGCCTACATCCGGACGGTGCTCGAACGCCTGCGGCAATCGACCGGCGCCGCCACGCCGACGATCGTGTTCACTAAAGGTGGCGGCCAGTGGCTGGAGCGCATCGCCGACACCGGCTGCTCGGCGATCGGCGTCGATTGGACGACCGACATCGCGGCGGCTCGCGCCAAAGTGGGCGCGCGCGTTGCGCTGCAAGGCAACCTCGATCCGCTGGCGCTGCTTGCCGCGCCGGACATCGTCCGCGCGCAGGCCGCGGCCGTCCTGGATGCGGCGGGCACCTCGCCGGGCTTCATATTCAATCTGGGTCACGGCATCGTACCGGCAACGCCGCCGGACAACGTCGCCGCCTTGGTCGAATTCGTGCACGAGGCTTCGCGCTCGCGGCTTTCGCGCCCGGCGAGCGCAGTGGAACTCCGCGCGAGCCGCGCCGGTGCTCGATCTTCAGGGCATTGACAAACGTCGGGATTCGCGTTCCATCGTGCGCACTTATGCACATATCGCCGCAACGGCTTGCCCCTCGAGCACACACGGGACAGCCCTGGGGTTGGCCGACACAAGGCATTGAATAAAAGGTAGTTTTTCCGCACCGTGCCGGTGCTCCTAGCCATGCATACCGCCCTCACTGCGACGAGGCATCCAGCCCCTGCAAAGTTACGCACAGAATTGTCCACATGCTCGGCTGACAATGGCGAACATTGAAGAAATAATGACTTGGCGCGCATTCTTGCAAGCGTTACTGATGATTCAGAAGCCTACAACTTGTGACGGCGCGCGAGCTTTGCGCCTCGACGCAGCGCGCTCGGAGTAACCCTGGCCATTGTTCGCGTGGCGCTGCCAGTCGCGGCGCATCGCTTGTTCGACTATTGGCTTCCCGCCGGGCTTGCCGTGGGTCGCGGCAGTGTTCTTGTGGTCAAGCTCGGGGCGCGTGCGCTGTCGGGCGTTGCGGTCGAGTTCGCCGACACGAGCGAGGTCGCTCCCGATCGATTGCTTCCGATCGATCAAATCGTCGCCGGCGTTCCGCCGCTACCCGACGATCTGATCGATCTCGCGTCGTTCATCGCCGCCTACTACCAGCAGCCGATCGGGCTGTGCCTTGCGCAGATGCTGCCGCCTCTGGTTGCGGCACCCCCGACGCGTGCGCCGTTGGCCGCGCGTTACCGGATGACTGCGGCCGGCCGCGCCGAGTCGGCTG
>DASYJB010000170.1:0-5726 GCA_035996965.1 Casimicrobiaceae bacterium
GCCGCAGACGCCGAGGCGCGGCTTGGCGATGCCGAATTTGCTCACGAGGTCGGCGACGGCGATACGCAGCGTCTGCGTCAGCGTTTCGCGCGTGATCGCCGCAGGAACGGCGGCGAGCGGCAGATGCGTGGTCGCGAGCGCGACGCGCAGCGACCCCCATGGTGCTGCGCCGACCAGGAGCATGACGACACCCGGAGCGCCGGTGCGCTGCGCGAGGAACTCGGTGTGACCGGTGAAATGGATGCCGGCGTCGTTGATCACGCTTTTTTGCACCGGCGCGGTGACCATCGCCGCGAATTCGCCCGACAGGCAACCCGCCAGCGCGGCATCGAGCGAGGCGATCACCGTCCTGGCGTTGGCGGCATCGAGCCGGCCCGCCTGGACCGGCACCGTCACGGGGAAATGCGCGACTTCGAGCGCGCCCGGCGTCGCGGCGCGGCCGCGCAGGTACGGCACCAGGCGCACGCCTGCGCCGAGCCTTCGCGCGCGCTCGCGCAGGAGCTCGCAATCGCCGGCCAGCACCAGCCGCGCCGGCCAGGTCCGTTCGGCGAGGCGGACGGCCAGATCGGGACCGATGCCCGCGGGCTCGCCGATGGTGACGACGATCGTCGCCGCGTTCATCGCCGCGCTCAAGTCCGGGTGTCGATGCGAACGCCGGTCGCGTCGCCGAAAACCTCGACCTGCACGCCGGAGGTCGCACTGACGGTCGCGCCATCGGCGACCAGCGCAATGCTCGCCTGCGTGAAGCCATCGAGCGCATGCGCGGGCTTGCCGAAGACCCACAGCGCGTTCAGCGGATGCTCGCGGTCGACTTCCCCGGTGTGTTGCACCGCCGGTCCGAGCGGCAGCGCGTGCCCTTCGCGTCCGAACACCGGAAAGCGGTCGAGCGCGGCGCGGTAGCGGATCACCTGCCGCCCGGCCAGGCGCTGCCGGGTCGCGAGGTCGTACCAGGCTCCCGGCGGCAGCGCGACGTCGACTTCGCCTCCCGGTGCGATGACAGGCGCGACCAGCAAGGCGTCGCCGCACATGAACTGCATATCGTAGGCGCGGGTCAGCGCGTTGCCGGGGAACGCGAGGGGCATCGCGCGCATCACCGGCATCCCTGTCCTGGCGGCCTGCGCGACGACCGTGCCGAGATAGGGCAGCAGTCGGTAGCGAAATTCAAGCCACTGCAGCGCGATTTTTTCCTGATCCGCGTCGAGTGCCCACGGGTCGCGTCCAACGTCGGCACGGAGCCGCAAGTGCGAGGCGAAAATGCCGGCCTGCAACCAGCGCAGATAAAGCTCCGCCGACGCCGGCTCCGCGCTACGGCCGCCGCCGACTTCGCAGGCGTGATACGGCACGCCGGTCATGCCGTTCGACAGGCTGGCGCGGATGCTCGCCGCCAGGCCTTCCCAATCGCTTTGCGTCTCGCCGCTCGATTGCACCGGATAGCGCTGGCTGCCGCTCCAGCCGGCGCTGCTCCAGATCAGCGGCGGCGCCTGCTCGGGCGGCGCGAACTTTTCGGCGGCATCGAAAACGCAGCGGCCGTAGAGCAGCGGATAGACGTTGGAAAGACGCTGGCCGGTGTCTCCGTTGAATGCGATCGCATCGGCCGGGACGTCGTCGCCGCCGTCGGTCTTGATCACGTCGACGCCGGCCTTGAACAAAGCCTCGTGTGCGTTTCGCCACCACGCGAGGGCGGCGGGGTTGGTCAAATCGATAATGCCCGACGGCGGCGCCGGCTGCGCGCCGGGACGCGCGTCATCGGGCCCTGTACCGGCCGCGCGCTCGTACGGCCGGCCGCCGGTGTCGGTCATCAGATATTTTCTGGCGGCGAGGTCGTGGAACAGCGGTGAGTGAATCGATATCGACGGCTGCTCGCAGACGCAGACCTTGAACCCGGCCTGCCTGATTTTGGCGAGCGCGGTAGCCGGGTCCGGATAGCCTCTCGGGTCCCATCGGAAATCGAAGGACGTCCATCGATCCCAGGGTGCGGTGCCATCGAGCGTCAGGACGTCGCAAGGCACGCGGCGAGCGCGCAGATCTGACGCCGCCGCGGCGGCGCCGTCGGCGCTCAAGTCGTCGGCGCGCGCGATCCACACGCCGAGACTCCATCGCGGCACTTCCGGTGCGCGCCCGGTCAGCGCGGTGTAGCGCTCGATCACCTGCGCGGGATCGCGGCCGGCGATCAGGAACAAATCGAGCGCTTCGTCGTCGACGACCAGGCCGTACGAACGCTGCGACCAGTCGGGATAGCCGACGCCATGCAGCACGCGCGACGGCGTGTGGACATAGACGCCCCAGGCGCCGCCACCGGGGCCGGGGCTCCAGCAGAACGGCGCACTCGTGCCCGACGCAGAAGGTGAGGCGCCGGCCGGTTCGACCTTCGAATGCACCAGCTGGCCACGCTTGTTCAGCGTCGCCGTCTGCGCACCCAGGCCGTAGACCGGCTCACCCGACGCCAGCGCGTACGCCGCCAGCCACGACTGCCCTTGTCGCGCGCGGCCGATCGCGGGTAACCGCGTTTGGCCGTCTCTTGTCCGGTCGGTGATCGAAGCGAGCACCGGTTTGCCCGCGTGCAACAGGCGCAGGGTCAACGGCGTTCCGGCGAGCTCGAGCGATCCGTCGCCTGCGGTGAACGTCCACAGGCCGCGCGATGGCTGCGCGACATCGCAGCGCTGCGCGCGGGCGGCGATCAATCCGTAGTCGGGTCTCGTGTTCGGACCGACGCGAAGACGGAATATCCCCGCCCCGAAGCTGCCGATCTCGAGCATGTCGCCGGTCGACGTGGCGAACGAGGCACCCGACGCCGACGCGCCGAGGCTGCTGGATGCATCGATCGGAAGATAGTCGCTGTTGTCGAGGCGCATGATGTTCCGGTCAGGTGTCGGCAATGTCGAAAATCGATGCTTCCGCTTCAGCGGACGCCGATCAGCCGGCGAATTTCGGCTCCGGCAACCCCGGCGTATCGACCTGCATCGCGAACAGACCGCCCGACTGCGGCAGCCGCGCGAGTTCGTCCGGATCGCGATTCTGGCGGGCCGTCGTCACGAAGAGCGTGCGCAGGTCGGAACCGCCGAATGCGCACATCGTCGGGCACATCGCCGGCACCGGATATTCGGCGAGGCGCTCGCCGCGCGGCGACAGGCGCACGATCTTGCCGCCGCGATAGAATGCGATCCAATAACAGCCGTCGCGGTCGACCGCCGCGCCGTCGGGCCGTTCTGTCTCCCCGTCGAAACGCGCGAATTCGCGCTTGCCGCTGACGGTGCCGGCGTCCTCGTCGAACGCGTATGCGTTGATCGTGCGCGTCGGCGTGTCGGCATGATAGAGCGTCCGACCGTCGGGGCTCCATGCGAGCCCGTTCGATATCGTGATGCCGTCGAGCACGCGGGTCAGCGTGAAATAGCCGTCGAGGCAATACAGCGCGCCGCTGGCGGCGTCGCGTCGCTCGTTCATCGTTCCAGCCCAGAAGCGACCTGTCCGATCGGCGCGCCCGTCGTTGAAACGGTGGTGCGATGGATCGTACGGCGCCTCGGCCATGCGGTCCCCGAGCCTGCCTGTCCGATCGACCAGCCAGATGCCGTCGCGCAGCGCCGCGACGAATCCGCCGTGCTCGCGCAGCGCGAACGAGCCGATCGACGAAGGCATCGGCCAGGCGAGATTGTCGCGGGACTTCGGATCGAAGCGATTGAGCGACGGCGCATTGATGTCGACCCAGTACAGTGCCTGCTCGTCCGCCGACCATACCGGGCATTCGCCGAGGCTGGCCCGGGCGTCGAGCACGCACTCGAACGGCGATTCCATCTCGCGATCCCGCTGGCTTAAAACGTGCATCCTAACAAGAAAACAAGAGCGCCGGGCGCGCGCGTCAGCGAGTGACCGGCTTGTCGGCCGCGGCGCTTGCATTGCGAAACCTCGACAGATATTCCTGTGCGCGCCCTACCATGAAACCCATGTCGGAGCCTATGGCGACCCATGAGTAGCCGTAGTCGATGAAGCGCGCCACCATCTCCGGGGTCGGCCCGATGATGCCCGACGGCTTGCCGGCACGCCGGCAGGCTTTGGCGGCAGCCGCCAGATGCTCCTGCACCGCCGAATTAGTGATGTCGCCCAGGTGGCCCATCGACGCCGAAAGATCGCTCGGCCCGATGAAAATCGAGTCGATGCCGGGAACGGCGGCGATCTCGTCCAGCTTGCCGAGCGCGGGCAGCGTCTCGATCTGTACGATCACGCAGATCTCCTCGCTCGCCCGCTTCAGGTAATTTGCCACGGTCCCGTAGCGGCTGCCGCGATGCGTTCCGGCGACGCCGCGCACACCGTCCGGCGGATAGCGCGTGTAGGCGACCGCGCGCCGTGCCTCGTCGGCGTTCTGCACGAATGGCAGCAGCAGCGATTGCGCGCCGGCATCGAGCGCGCGCTTGATCATCACCATGTCGTTCCACGGCGGGCGCACGATCGCCTGCGCCGGCGTCCCCGCGATCGCCCGCAGGATGTCGATCATCTGCGGCGTGTCGATCGGCGTGTGCTCCATGTCGACGACGAGAAAGTCGAACCCGACGCAGCCGAGCGCTTCCGCGGTCGACGCGGCGCCGCTTCCGAGCCACGCGCCGAGCGGCGTGCGGCCGGATGCGATCGCGCGCTTGAACTGATTGATCGGAAGATCCACCGGATGACTCCTCGTACGGGTTGGCGAGCGGCCATTATCGCGCGGCTGCGCTATAATCGGCGCGAATGCTCTTAAGGGCTTGCGGGCGGGAGGGATCGTCGGCCGCAGGCCCTTCGCTTTTCCCGGCAGATGCGCACCCATTTCTCCCGTTCGGCCTTCATCGAAGGCGCGCGCGACATGCTGCCCATGACGGTCGGACTGATTCCGTTCGGCATCGTGTGCGGCGTCGGTGCGATCAGCGCGGGCGCCTCGCCGGTCGCCGCCCTCGCGATGTCGATGATCGTGTTCAGCGGCGCCGCCCAGATCATCGCCGCACAGTTGCTCGCCGCCGGCGCGCCGTTTGCCGTGATCGTGCTTTCATGCTTCGTCATCAGCCTCCGCTTCCTGATGTACAGCGCAGCGCTCGCGCCCTATCTCAAGCCGGTCGACCATCGCTGGCGCAACCTGGTCGCGTTTCTTCTGACCGATCAGGCGTTCGCCTCGTCGATAAGGCGCTTTCGCGAATCCTCGGACGTTCGCGCCAACGTCTCCTATTTCGTCGGCGGCGGCGCCGTGCTCTGGCTGGCATGGCAGATCGCCACGATCGCCGGCATCCTGGCGGGCGCCATCATCCCGGCGTCGTGGCAGCTGGAATTCGTCGTGCCCTTGTGCTTTCTTGCCCTGCTCGCGCCGCTGCTGCACGACCGCACCGCGCTGATCGTGTTCGCGACCGCGGCCGTCGCGGCGATCGCGCTCGACTCCATGCCGATGCGCCTGTCGATGATTTGTGCCGGTCTGGCCGGCATCGTCGCCGGTGTCGTCGCCGACCGGATTCTCGGACTCGGCGCAACGACGGAGGCCGAGCCTGGAAACTAGCCAGCTCGCGATCTGGTCGCTGATCGTCGTCGTCGGCGCGATCAACTTCGCCGCGCGGCTGTCGTTCATCGCGCTGTTCGCGCGTCGCGAGATGCCGCCGTTCCTGGCGCGCGCGTTACGCCATGTTCCGGCAGCAATGCTGACCGCGATCGTCGTGCCGGCGATCGTGTTCGCCGCGCCGGGCGTTCTGAGCCTCGACGCCGGCAACGTCAAGCTTATC
>DASYJB010000171.1:0-12638 GCA_035996965.1 Casimicrobiaceae bacterium
CGCTGGCCGAAGCGCAGTTCGACCTGTGCGCGATGGTGCTGACCGTGCAGACCGACGGCCGACAGCAGCCGTCGCGCGTGTGCGACATCCTGAAGGCGACGCCAGCGCCCGGACCCGCACCGGGCGCGCTGCAGTGACGACGGTGCGCGCGGCCTGTAGTCCGATCGGGCGCCATCCCGCGTTAGTTGCGGCGGCGTTCGCGCTCGCCGTCCAGCTTGCCGGGTGCGAGCACCAAGCTGCCAAGGATGCGGCCGAAGATGCGGCGAAACCGACGTTCGCCTGCCAGTTGGCCGGCGAGCGGCTGATAGTGCGCTTCGAACCGGGCGAAATCCGACTGCTGACCTCGAACGCCGAACGCATCACGCTTTATCAGATCCCCGCCGCCTCCGGCATTCGCTACAGCAACGCGACCCTCGAGTTGCGCGGCAAGGGGATGGACCTGGTGTTGATCGAAAACGGCGTGGCGACCAAGCTCGAAGGCTGCGCGCCGTACGTCGCGCCCAAGCCGGCGTCGTGAAGCCTGCAGTCGTGTGATCGGGAGGCCTTACCCCGGAGCCACCACGATGGAAATGAAACGACTGCCGGGCGGCAACCTGCGTGCCGCCGGCTATGACGAGCGCAAGCGCCTGCTGGTCGTCGAGCTGACCAACGGGACCTTCGAATATTCCGGCGTCACCGCCGAGACCTGGCGACGCTTTGCCGGGGCGTCTTCGCCGTGGAGCTTTTTCCGCGACAACATCGACGAGGACTACCCCGCCAAGCGCGTCCGCTGACCGCGACGCGATGGCCCCGGCGCGGCGTAGCGTTTGATCCAGTCGAAGAATTCCCGGTACCAGAGCCGCGAATTCTGCGGCTTCAATATCCAGTGGTTCTCATCGGGGAAATACACCAGGCGCGTCGGAATCTGCCTGGCATGCAGCGTGTTGTAGTACTGCAGCGCCTGCGTCGCCGGGACGCGATAGTCTAGCTCGCCGTGGATGACCAGCGTAGGCGTCTTGAAGCGCTTGGCGAAATGATGCGGCGACTGCTGCATCACCCGCGCCGGATTGTCCCAGTGGAACGCGCCGAGCTCCTTGGCGAAAAACATGTAGCCGTCGGTCGCCATCATGCTGACCCAGTCGTAGCAACCGGCGTGGCAGACAAAGGTGCGATAGCGATCGGTATGCCCGTTCATGTAGGCGACCATATACCCGCCGTAGCTGCCGCCGGTCGCGACCAGTCGGTTGCGATCGATGTAACCGCGGCGCAGCATGAAATCGGTTGCCGCCTCGGTATCGGCGAATTCCCGGCGGCCGTAATCGGCGGTGATCGTTTCCATCCATTGCTGCCCGAAACCCGACGACCCGTGATAATTGACGCCGACGACGACGTAACCGTGTGCGGCGAAAACCTGCGTGTTCCAGCGGTAGTGCCAGCCGTCGGTATGCGCGGCGTGCGGGCCGCCGTGGATCGAATGCAGCAGCGGCCACTTCTTCTTCGGATCGAAATTCGGCGGATAGGTCACCCATACCTGGATCGGATCGCCGCCCCAGCCCTTGACGGTGAATTCGCGCGTGACACCCAGCGCGGCGTGGTCGAACAGCGCACGATTCGGCGAGTCCAGCGGCAGCTCGCCGCGGCCGTCGGCGCCGATCGCGAACAGCGCCGCCGGATGCGAGAGGCTCGCCCGATCGAACGCGATGCGTTTGCCGTCACGCGAAACGGCGAAGCCGCCGAGCGTCCCCCCGGCGGCAAGCTGCGTCGGCATCGCATCGGTCAAGGCCAGCCGCCATAGTCCCTGCCGGCCGCGATCCTCGATCAGCATATACAGCGCCGCGCCGTCGGGTGCCCAGTCGATATGGTTGGTTGCGCGGTCGAGCCTGGCCGCTAGACGCCGCGTGCGGCCGCTGGCACGCTCGCAAAGAATCAGACGACCCTGATCGTTGAAGACGCGCTTCAGGTTGAACGCGTGCCAGGCCAGATGTTTGCCGTCCGGCGAATAGCGCGGATGCTCGCTGGAAAATCCGCTGCCCGCTGTCAGCGTGTGGTGACGCCCGGTCGCCAGCCTGACTACGACGATGTCGGCGGAATTCATCATCCGCGGCTCCGGGCCCAGGTCGACGGTGAGCGCGAGCTCCTTGCCGTCGGGACTCAGGTCGTAATGCTCGGCGGAAGGATCCCAGGGCTGCAGCGCGAGCCCGGTGCCGGCGAGCAGATCGCGTGCGTTGCCGCTCACGACGTCGGCGGCGAATACATGCGGCTCACGGCCATCGGCGAGCCAGTGGTCCCAGTAGCGCGGCTCGGCGCGCTCGGTCACATGCGCCTTGATCTTGGACGCCTTGCGCTCGCGCTTGCGCTTCGCCTGCGCCTTGTCATTGGCAAGGTCCGGCCAGACCCAGGACACGAAGGCGATACGGCGGCTGTCGGGAAACCAGCGCAGCCCCAATGCGCCCGTCGACAAGGTCGTCAGTCGCCGCGCCTCGCCGCCGTCCGGCGCGATCAGGTAGACCTGCGCTTCGTCGTCGTCCTTGCGCTTGGCGGTGAACGCGATCCACTTGCCGTCTGGCGACCACTGTGGTCCGGAATCCTTGTCCCCCGCGGTAAGGCGGCGCGCCTTGCCGCCGTCGCAGGGAAAAAGCCAGAGCTCGGTGTGGCCTTCGTTGGTCTTCATGTCGAAGGCGGTAACAGTGGCGCAGGCGTGACGGCCGTCGGGAGACAAGGTCGGCGGACCGACGCGCTTGATCGACCAGAGATCGGCGACGGAGAGCGGACGTTTTTTCATGGGCATGGGATTTCCATGGCAACGATGATAGGGAGACAGGGCGCTCGTGGCGCGCCGGCGATTGTACGCTTGCCGTCGACGGCGGGCACCGGTCGCGCTTCAGGTAGAATATCCGCTCCGGCGCCGCGTTCGCGGCGCAACGCTTCTGTCCAGGGGTTCAAATGCAGTACCGCCGGCTCGGCAACTCCGGTCTCAAGCTCAGCGAGCTTTCGTTCGGATCGTGGGTGACTTACGGCAACCAGCTCGCCGAGGACACGGCGCGCGAGTGCATGGCCGCCGCGCACGACGCCGGCGTCAATTTTTTCGATAACGCCGAGGTCTACGCCCGGGGCCAATCCGAAGTCATCATGGGCGCGGCGCTCAAGAAGCTCGGCTGGCGGCGATCGTCGTATGTCGTATCAACCAAGTTCTACTGGGGCCTCAACGACGGCCCGAACGAAAAGAACACGCTCAACCGCAAGTATCTGATGCAGGCGATCGACGGCTCGCTCAAGCGGCTGCAGCTCGATCACGTCGATCTGGTTTTCTGCCACCGGCCCGATCCTGACACCCCGCTGGAGGAGATCGTCTGGGCGATGCACGACATGATTCGCACCGGCAAAGCGTTGTACTGGGGCACGTCCGAGTGGGAAGCGGCGGCGATCGCGGCGGCCTGGCACATCGCCGACAAGCATCATCTGGCCAAGCCGGCGATGGAGCAGCCGCAATACAATCTGTTCCATCGCGAGCGGGTCGAGCGCGAATACGCGCGCCTTTATGACGATCCCGGCATCGGGCTCACGACCTGGAGCCCGCTGGCGTCGGGGCTGCTGTCGGGCAAGTACAACGACGGCATTCCACCCGGCTCGCGTGCGACGATCAAAGGCTACGAATGGCTTGCCGAACGCATCGTCGACCCGGTCAAGCTCGCGCAGGTGCGCTCACTCGCCCCGATTGCCGCCGATCTCGACTGCACGCTGGCGCAGCTCGCGCTCGCCTGGTGCCTGAAAAACCCGCATGTGACGACGGTGATCACCGGCGCCAGCCGGCCGTCGCAGGTCGTCGAGAACATGCTCTGCCTTGAGGTCGTACCCAAGCTGGATGCCGAAATCATGGCCGCGATCGACGGAATCGTCGGCGCACCGGTTTGATGGTTTGGTTCGATCGCGTGTTCGCGTAACAGTCGTCGCATTGAGTCATTCACGATGAGTAATCCGCTCGAAAGCTGGACCGAGGAGCAGCGCTCCGCATTTCTCTATCGCGCCTGCGCAGCGGCGGAAGCCGGCACGCCTCGCGCCGATTTGTTCATGCGCCTGGGCGGCGAGGCGGAAGCGCAAGCGGCGATCTGGCGCGCTCAGCTCACCGCCAGCGGCAAGCCGGCGCCACCGCCGTTCGTTCCCGATTTTCGTGCCCGCCTGGTCGTGCGGTTGATCAAGCTGTTCGGCCCCGCGCCGCTGCGCGGCATTCTTGCCGCGATGAAAGTCCGGGGCATGGCGATTTACACCAAGGGCGAACCGGGCGGGCACGTCACGCCGGTGGCCGGCAGCATCGAGCGCCGGCATCGTGGCCTGGGCGGCGGCGGCTATCTGCGCGCGGCGGTGTTCGGAATCAACGATGGCCTGGTGTCGAACGCGAGCCTCATTTTCGGCGTCGCCGGTGCCAACTCCGATCCCGGAGTGGTCGTGCTGACTGGCGTCGCGGGCCTGACCGCCGGCGCATTCGCGATGGCCGCGGGCGAATTCGTTTCAGTGCGCTCGCAAAGAGAACTGTTCGAATACCAGATCGGGCTCGAGCGCGAGGAGTTGGCCGAGTATCCGGACGCCGAGGCGCAGGAGCTCGCGTTGATCTACGAGGCGAAAGGCCTGGCTCCCGGCGAGGCGCGCCGGCTTGCCAAGCGGCTGGTGGCCGACCCCGAGCACGCGCTCGATACGCTGGCGCGCGAAGAGCTGGGCCTCAACCCCGACGAGCTCGGCTCGCCCTGGCAGGCGGCGGTGTCCTCTTTTCTTTCGTTTGCCGTCGGCGCCGGGATCCCTTTGCTGCCGTTCGTCTTCGCCGCCCGCGCTCACGCGCTGACGATCACCGGATTGCTGACTGCGCTGGCGCTGTTCGCCGTCGGCGCGACGCTGTCGCTGTTCACCGGCCGCGGCGCGCTGCCGTCCGGCATTCGCATGCTGCTGCTGGGCGCGCTCGCGGCCGCGGTGACCTTCGCGGTCGGCCATCTGTTCGGCGTCAGCGCCGGCTGATCCGGAAGCGCGCGTGCATCGCGTTACGCTGCAGGCCGGGCGAGACAAGTCACTGCGCTTGAAGCATCCGTGGGTGTTTTCCGGGGCGATCGCCATGGTCGACGGCTCACCCGCGAGCGGCGAGACTGTCGCTCTCCACGCCGCCGACGGCCAATTCATGGCGACGGCCGCCTGGAGCCCTTCGTCGGCGATTCGCGCCCGCGTTTGGAGCTTCGATGCGCGCGAGACGATCGACGATGCATTCATCGTCGGCCGGGTGCGCGCGGCCGTGGCGGATCGGAAGCCTATGCTCGACGCCGCGCACACCGGTTGCCGCCTGGTGCATGCCGAATCCGACGGGCTGCCCGGCGTGATCGCCGACCGCTACGGCGAGATCGTCGTCGTGCAGCTGCACAACGCCGGCGCCGAAGCATGGCGCGACAGCATCGTCGCGGCGCTGGTCGACGCTACCGGCTGCGCGGCAGTCTATGAGCGCTCCGATGCAGAAGTTCGAGCCCTCGAAGGCCTGCCGCCGCGTACCGGCGCCGCTTACGGCGCACTGCCGGAACGCGTGAGCCTGCTCGAGGATGATCTCAGCTACGACATCGATGTGGTCGCCGGCCAGAAGACCGGGTTTTATCTCGATCAGCGCGAGAATCGCCGTCGCATCCGCGCTCTTGCGATGGGCCGCGACGTGCTGGACTGCTTTTGTTATACCGGCGGCTTTACCGTCGCGGCGCTGGCTGGCGGCGCACGGTCGGTGCTGGCTATCGACAGTTCGGCCGATGCGCTGGCGCAGGCACGGAGAAACGCCGCAGAGAACAGGCTCGACGACACGCGCTGTGCGTGGCGCGATGCCGATGTGTTCGCCGAATTGCGCAAGCTGCGCGACAGCGCGAAGAGCTTCGACCTGATCGTGCTCGATCCGCCGAAGTTTGCTCCGACGGCGCGGCATGCGGAGAAGGCGGCGCGCGCGTACAAGGACATCAACCTGCTCGCGTTGAAGCTGTTGCGCCCCGGCGGTCTGCTGGCGACGTTCTCCTGCTCCGGCGGCATCTCGGGCGAGCTGTTCCAGAAGATCGTCGCCGGCGCCGCGCTGGATGCCGCGGCGGACGCGGCGATCGTTGGACGCTTTTCGCCGGGCGCCGACCACCCGATCGCGCTCAACTTTCCCGAAGGCGACTATCTGAAGGGCCTGCTCGTCCGCAAGAAGGCGTAAGGCGAGAGTCGCCCGAAGCGGGAGGGGTCAGGTTAACTTTCGCCGCGCGCCCGTCATCTGTCTCGCATCGCTGACGTGAAAGTCAACCTGACCCCTCCCGCCGGACCGTTTCAGGATTTGCGCGTGGTCAGGCAGGATTTCATGAACGTCTTGCGCTCGGCGCCTTTCTTGCCGGTCGCCTGCTTGCTGCACATGCGCATCCGGTCCTGCTGTGACATCAGAATCGGCTTGGCCGCCTGACCGGCCACGGCATTGGCGTCGGTGTTCTTCGCAGTCGACTGCGTCTTGGCCTTCGGTGCGGCAGGTGTGTCGGCTGCATAAGCGGCCTGGCAGGCGCACAGGCCGATCAAAACGGCAAGATAAAGCGATTTCATGGCGATCTCCTCGAAGCGTGGTTGGAAAGATGCGTGGACCGCTATTCGGCCACGCCTCCATTAACGCCCGGGTCGACGCCGCGATTGTCGTACGAATGGCTGATGCAACCGGTCGAGCGGCGGACAAAACAAGGCGGCGACCGGATTGCTCCGGCGCCGCCTTGTCAGTGCGTCTGGGCGGACAGGAGGTCGCCCAAACGTGTTCGGATGCTGGTGGTCGTCAGGTCTTCAGGCACTCGCTGCGGGCCTTGTCCGCGTCGACCTTGGTCATTCCCTTGGTCTTCTCGTTACACATCGCCATCTTGCTCTTCGGCTTTTCCGCAACCGGCTTCGCTTTTAGGCAATTGTTCACGTAGTCCTGGCGCGCCGTGCTTTCGAGTTTCTTTTCGGTCGCCTGTGTCTGGCAGGTCGCCATCTTCGTCTGCTGCGAGTTCGTTTTGGCGGCTGGCGCCTTGGTGTCCGCCGCGGCCTTGGTGTCCGCCGCGAAGGCCGTACCGCAGGCAAAAAGGCCGGCCAGCGTCATAGCGATCAGTGTTTTCATCTGGGTGATTCTCCTGGAGTAGCAGTTCTTTCGGGAAGGGTAGACGCTGCTTTCGCGGCCAGTCTACGGCATCCCTAACGCGCCGAGCAACGATTTCGACGACCCGTCCCGGGGGGCTGTGGCATATTTCTCTCCCGCATTGCAGCATCAACGCCGCCTGTTTCGGGCTAGAATAGGCAAATGGATGAATTTCAACGAAAAAACGCTTCCTAGGTCGTCGCCATGATCCTGATCCTCGAACCCAACACCAGCCTCGAAAGCACTGATTACCGCAGCTTGGCGGGCCAGCTCGACCGCCTTCCCGGGATCCAATACCGAGTCCATCGCGAAGTCGGCGCCGAGGTAACGCTGACCGAGATCTACCTGATCGGCAACACCGCCGCGTTGACGGTCGAGCAGATGCAGGTGCTGCCCAGCGTGCAGAAGGTTGTCCGCGTCTCGGAAGCCTATCGCGTCCTCGGTCGACACCAGCAAGGCGACGACCGCCCCGCATCGTTCGACTACAACGGCGTGCGCTTCGGCCAGGACAGCCTGCACATATTCGCCGGCCTGTGCGCCGTCGACTCGCCGGAGTCGGCCGGCGCGATGATGCAGGCGCTGCAGCAGCACGGCCAGGTCTGCACGCGGATGGGGGCGTACAAGCCGCGGACCAACCCGTATGCGTTCCAGGGCTTCGGCGCCAAATGCCTGCCGTACGTCTTCGAGCTCGCCGGCAAGTACGGCATTCGCGTCATTGCGATGGAGGTGACGCACGAATCGCATGTCGACGAAATCCGGGCCGCACTCAAGTCGACCGGCAACCCTACCGGCGTCATGCTGCAGATCGGCACGCGCAACACGCAGAATTTCGAGCTGTTGAAGCTCGTCGGCAAGCAGCAGGAATTCCCGGTCCTGATCAAGCGCGGGTTCGGCATCACCCTCGACGAATCGTTGAACGCCGCCGAATATCTGGCGTCTGAGGGAAACCGCAAGGTCGTGTTCGGCTTGCGCGGCATGAAGACCAACATGGGCGATCCGCACCGCAATTTCGTCGACTTTTCGCACGTTCCGGCAGTCAAGCGGCTGACCCGCATGCCGGTTTGCATCGATCCTTCGCACTCGGTAGGAACGCGCGCGATGGCGCCCGACGGTATTCTCGATATTTTTCATGTCGTCGCCCAGGGTGTCATCGCCGGCGCCAACATGGTGCTGGTCGACTTCCATCCGGATCCCGCGAAGGCGCTGGTCGACGGGCCGCAGGCGCTGCTGCTTTCCGAGTTGTCGCATTTTCTGGACGATGTGGCGCTGGCGCGCGAAACCTACGTCAAACGCGCAAGCCTCGCCGCGAGCCAGCGCGCGCAGTAGCTTCTGCGCGCCTCGTCCGATGCCCACCGAGGTCGAACTCAAGCTCTCGGCCACCCCGGCGGCATGGGGCGCAGTGCGCCGGCATCGCGCGCTGACCGAGGCGAACGCCGGTCGCGCCCGTTCGACGGTGATCGTCAGTCGCTATTACGACACGCCGGCAAATGAGTTGCATCAACGCGGCGTCGCACTGCGGCTGCGGCGCCGCGGCGCCCACTGGGTGCAGACGGTCAAAGGCGCCGGCGACGCCGCTGCCGGCATGCACCGGCGCACCGAATACGAATGGCCGCTGTCGCGCGCAGGACTCGATCCGGCGAAGCTGGCCGAGACGCCCTGGGCCGAGCTGTTCGCCAAGGCGTCCGGACGGCTGGCGGCGGTTTTCACCACCGAAGTCAAACGCACCGAGCGCGCGCTGAAATTCGACGATGGGACGCGCGCCACGCTGTCGTTCGATCAAGGCACCGTCCGCGCCGGCCGCAAGCGCTCGCCACTGTGCGAAATCGAAATCGAGCTGGTCGAAGGCGATGCCCGGCGCCTCTACGACTTGGCCCTGGCGCTATGCGCAGACATTCCGTTGACGCTCGCGCATGCGAGCAAGGCCGATCACGGCTACGCGCTGGCCGCATCGCGGCCGCCGCGCCCGATTCGCGCGGACAAGGTCGCGCTCTCGCCTGACGTCGCGGCCCCGCAGGCGCTCGCCGTGATCGCGACCGATTGCCTCGGCCAGATCGGCGGCAACGCGGAAGCGATTCGCGCCGGGCGCGACGGCGAATTCCTGCATCAGCTTAGAGTCGGCGTTCGACGCATGCGTTCTCTTTTGAAGCTCGCCGCGCATATGCAAGGCGCGGCCGAGATCGCATCGATCGATCGCGGTCTCGTCGGGCTGGGCGGGGTGTTCGGTCCGGCGCGCGACTGGGACGTGTTTACCGGCGGCACACTGGTCGCAATCGCGCCGCATCTGGACGACAAGGAGCGGCGCGGCTTTCAGCGCCTGCGCCTGCGCGCCTCGCGCAAGCGGCGGTTCCATCGCGCGGCGACGCAGGCCGAAGCCGGATCGCAGCGCTTCACCTGTCTGCTGCTTGCGCTGGGCAGATTCCGTATCGGACTCGAGCTCGCCGCCCCCGATCCTCCGGCAGCCACACTCGCCCGCGACGCGCTTGGAGCGAGCGAACGGCGCCTGCGTAAACGGGGCAAACGCCTTCGCGAAGCGGACGCCGCCGCCCGGCACCGGGTGCGCGTTGCAGCGAAGAAACTGCGCTATGCGGCCGAGTTTCTCGGGCCGCTGTTTCGCCACGCCGGCGCCAACGCCTACGTCGACGCGCTCTCCAAGCTGCAAGGCACGCTCGGATATCTGAACGACATGGCGGCGGCAGCACGCCTGGTCGACGAGCTCCTGGCTACGGCCCGTAATGACATCGAGCTTTCGCGTGCGGCGGGCATCGTTCGCGGCTGGACCGCGGCAATGAGCGCGCGCGAGCTCGAACGCCTGCCCAAGTCCTGGCGGAAATTCGCCAAGGCCAAGCCGTTCTGGAACTGAACCGGGGCCAACGATGCTCGAATCGGCAGAAATCGGCCACTGCGTCGCCAAGGACATCTACGCGCGCGAGGAGCCCCGCCTTCGGGAATCGCTGCTGCTCGCGCAATTCGAGCTGTCGCGAATCCGGCGCGGACCGGTGCTGGTCGTCGTCTCCGGCGTCGACGGCGCCGGGCGCGGAGAAACGGCGAACGCGCTGACCGCATGGATGGACCCGCGCCACATCCAGGTAGTCGCTTTCGGCGAGCGCACGCCCGAGGAAGCGGTCCACCCCGGTCCCTGGCGCTACTGGCAGGCGTTGCCGCCGAGCGGCCGGGTCGGCATATTCATGCACGCCTGGTACAACGAGTCGATGCGTGCTCGGATGCAGGGCCGCATCGACGACGATCGCCTCGAGGCGCATTTGCAGGCGATCCGCGAGCACGAGCAGATGTTGAGCGACGAAGGACTCGTGCTGCTCAAGTTCTGGATCCATCTGTCCAAAGCGGAGCAGAAAAAACGACTGAAAGCGATCGAGCGCGACCCGCGTCTTTCATGGCGCGCGACGCGCGATGACTGGAAGGCGTACCACGCCTATCGCAAATCCTACCCGCTGTGGGAGACGCTGCTCCGCGAGACGTCGACCACGGCGGCGCCCTGGTATGTGGTCGAGGGAACCGACGAGCGTTATCGCAACCTGACCGTCGGGCGCATCCTGCTCGATGCGATGCGCGCGACGGCGAAAGCGGTACCGCCATCCCGCGCCAAGGCAGTCAGGCATCCGGTTACGCCGATCGCGCCCTCGGCGATCGACAACGTCAAGCTGATTCGCGACCTCGACCTGTCGAAGAGGCTCTCCGCGCAAGCCTATCCGGCGCAACTCGAGAAATGGCAGGGCGCGCTTGCCAGGTTGTCGCGGCACAAGCACTTCGCCGAGCGTTCGCTGGTCGTCGCGTTCGAAGGCGTCGATGCCGCCGGCAAGGGCGGCGCGATACGCCGCGTCACCGGCGCGCTCGATGCGCGGCAATATGTGACGGTCCCGATCGCGGCGCCGACCGACGAGGAGCTCGCACACCCGTACCTGTGGCGCTTCTGGCGAAAGATTCCGCGCCGCGGCGGGATCACGCTGTTCGATCGATCGTGGTACGGGCGCGTGCTGGTCGAGCGCGTCGAGCACCTGCGCGCGCCCGGCGAATGGATGCGCGCGTATGCCGAGATCAACCAGTTCGAGGAGCAACTGACGCAAGGCGGGGTCATCGTCGTCAAATTCTGGCTGCAGATCAGCAAGGCCGAACAGTTGAGGCGCTTCCGCGCGCGTGAGCACACGCCGTTCAAGCGCTTCAAGATCACGCCCGAGGACTGGCGCAATCGCAAGCATTGGAACGACTACGAGATCGCGGTATGCGACATGGTCGATCGCACCAGCACGATGCTCGCGCCGTGGACGCTGGTCGAAGCCGAGGACAAGCGCTATGCGCGGATCAAGGTGCTCAAAACCATCGTGCATCGCATCGAGGCGGCGCTCGAGCGATGAGCCGCGACTATACCGCCCCGCGCTGGCTTGCCGGCGCGCATGCGCAAACCATCTATCCGGCGCTGTTCGGGCCGGCGCCGGTCGTATTCCGCCGTGAGCGCGTCGATACGCTCGACGGCGACTTCGTCGACTTCGACTGGCAGGACTCGGTCGGCGCACCGGGTACGCCGACGGTCGTGCTGTTTCACGGGCTCGAGGGCAACTCGTCGTCGCACTATGCGCGCGCGCTGATGCGGCGCTTGCAGGCGATCGGCTGGCGCGGCGTCGTTCCGCATTTCCGCGGCTGCAGCGGCGAGCCGAACCGCCTGCCGCGCGCCTATCATTCGGGCGACTACGCCGAAATCGGCTGGATGCTCGCGATGGTCAAGGCGCGCCTGCCGGCCGCACCGCTGTACGCGGTCGGCGTTTCGCTGGGCGGCAGCGCGCTGCTGAACTGGCTCGGGCGCGAGCAGGCGCGCGCGCTCTCGACACTGGTCGCGGCGGCAGCCGTGTCCGCGCCGCTCGACCTGGCCGCGGCCGGCACGGCGATCGGCCAGGGCTTCAACCGCATTTACGCCCGGCACTTCCTGTCGACGCTGGTACCGAAGGCGCTCGCCATGGCACAGCGCTTCCCGGGCTCGCTCGAGACGGCGGCCGTCCGCCGCGCGAGATCGATGCACACGTTCGACGACGTCGTCACCGCGCCGCTGCATGGCTTCGACGGCGTCCACGATTATTGGCAGCGCGCCAGCAGCAAGCCATGGCTCGGCGGCATTGCGGTGCCGACGCTGGTGCTCAACGCAAAAAACGATCCGTTCATTCCGGCGAGCTCGCTTCCCGGCCCCGAGTCCGTCAGCCGCGCCGTCACGCTGGAGCAGCCTGCGCACGGCGGCCACGCGGGCTTCGCCATGTCTCCGTTTCCCGGAAGCCTGGAGTGGATCCCGAGCCGCCTGCTACAATTCTTCGCGCCAACGCAATAGCGACCGGCCGCCCGCCCGCGGCGCAAGCCGCGCCATGTCGATCCACTCGATTTCCCGATGAACCTTCCCAACGACATCTTCAAGGCCTACGACATTCGCGGCATCGTCGGCAAGACGCTGACCGCGCCTATCGTGCAGGCGGTCGGGCAGGCGCTCGGCACGCTGGCGCAGCAGCGCGGCCGCGATACGCTGGTC
>DASYJB010000172.1:0-2184 GCA_035996965.1 Casimicrobiaceae bacterium
TGGACCAACCACGTCGGGCCGCCGCGGGTGTTGGACCTGGCCAGGATGCGGACCAACGCCGCGCTCGCCGGACCGGCTGTCATGCCTGTCGGGCAGCATCCGGCTGGAGCGACACCTGGGTTGCCGCAACCGCCTGCCGGGTATTCGGCGCCGATCGCGGCCACGCGACCACAGCGCTCGCTCAAGACCATGTTGTTCGCTGACTTTACCGGGTTCAGCCGCGTGCACGATGCGGTGGCGCCGTTCTTTCAGGAAAGCTTCTGGAAGATTGCGGCCGGGCAGATCGCAGCCTCGCCGGTCAAGCCGCTTCTGGCCAGCACCTGGGGCGATGCCTTGTATGTCGTGTTCGACGCGCCGCGCAATGGCGCCGCATTCGCGCTGTCCTTTCTCGAGAACATGCTCGAGGTCGACTGGGGATCCCTCGGCTTGTCGGAGGCCAGCCCGATCCGGATCGCGCTGCACGCGGGGCCGGTATTCTGCGGCTTCGATCCGATCATCGGCCGCGACAACTATTTTGGCTCGAGCGTCAACAAAGCCGCGCGCATCGAGCCGGTGACGCCTCCGGGCATGGTGTACGCCAGCGAGGCATTCGCCGCCACGCTGGCTGCGACGGGGTGCGATGAATTCTCGCTCGAATACATCGGACGAATGGCGCTGGCCAAAGGTTATGGCGAGTCGCGGATCTACCGCTTGGACCGGCGCTGAAGGTCGACGAGCCAGTGCTCGACGATTGGCGAGCGTCGCGCTGACTCTGGCTTCCTGCAAGGATGCGGCTGTTCAAGGCCCGACCGGCTTATTCCAAGCCGAGGTATTCGGCGCGCGCCTTGGCGTCGCGCGCGAATTCGGCGTAAGGCCCTGCGTACCGAAGTTGCCCGCTTTCGAGCACGCAGGCGCGATCGGCGACGGCGGCGGCGAGCACCAGGCTTTGCTCCGCGAGCAATATCGACAGGCCGGCTCGCTTGAACTCGCGCAATGCCTCGGCGAGTTGCGCGACGATCAACGGCGCGAGCCCTTCGCCCGGCTCGTCGAGGAGCAGCAATGTCGGGTTGCCCATCAGTGTGCGTGCGATCGCCAGCATTTGCTGCTCGCCGCCCGAGATCTCGCCGCCACGGCGATCGCGCAGCTCGGCGAGGGCGGGGAACAGCAGGAACAGACGTTGCGGCGTCCACCCCGTGCCCGCGTGCGCGTCGCGGCGCCCCACCTCGAGGTTTTGCGCGACCGTCAAACCGCTGAAGATGCGTCGCCCCTCGGGAACGAAGCCCAGGCCCGCGCGAGCGATGCGGTATGAAGGTGCGCCGTCGATCCGACGGCCATCGAGGCGGACATCGCCGCGGCTCGGCTTCAGCCATCCGGCGATCGCCTTCAGGGTGGTCGATTTGCCCGCGCCGTTGCGTCCGAGCAGCGCGACCGCTTCGCCTTGTCCGACGTCAAAGGAAACGTCGAACAATATCGTCGCCCTGCGGTAGCCCGCCTCCAGCCCGCGCACTTCAAGCATCGCCGCGCTCCGGACCGCCGGCGCTGCCCAGATAAACGGCGCGCACCTCCGGATTGGCGCGCACGGCCGCGGGCGAGCCCGCGGCGATCGCCCGGCCGCGATTGAGCACGACGATGCGATCGGCGTGCGCGAACACGACGTCCATATCGTGCTCGGTGAAAAGCAGTGCGGCGCCGGCGGTGCGCGCGAGATCGGAAACCTGCCGCATCAGGCGCGCACGCTCGGGCGGCGCGAGCCCCGCGGTCGGCTCGTCCATCAGCAGCAGTCGCGGTGCATCGCCCAGCGCGATCGCGAGCTCGAGGCGCTTCAGATCGCCGTACGCGAGCGTCGCGGCGGCGCGCTCGCCCAGCGCACCGATGCCGACCTGGTCAAGCAGCTGTTGCGCTTCGGCCGCGCCGCGCGCACCGAGCCGCGACAACAGTGCGTAGATTCCACCGCGCTGCGCCAGCAGCGCGAGCTGGACGTTTTCGCGGACAGTCATCGAAGCAAACGTCGCCGTCACCTGGAACGTGCGGCCGACGCCAAGCCGTGCGATCGTCTGCGACGAGAGCCCGATCAATGTCCGTCCCGCCAAGGCCGCGCTGCCGCGATCGGGCGCGAGCTGGCCGTCGAGAACGTTGAACAAGGTCGTCTTGCCGGCGCCATTGGGACCGATGACCGCGACGCGCTCGCCGGCGGCCACGTCGAAG
>DASYJB010000173.1:0-4852 GCA_035996965.1 Casimicrobiaceae bacterium
TGGAGGAGCTGGGCTTCGCCGGCGAGGATCGCGAGCGCTGGGAAAAAATGATCAAGGAGCCGTACGGCATCATCCTTGTCACCGGACCTACCGGCTCGGGAAAGACGACGACCTTGTACTCGACGATGAAGCAGCTTGCCACGCCCGAGGTCAACGTCTGCTCGATCGAAGACCCGATCGAAATGATCGCTCCCGAATTCAACCAGATGCAGGTGCAGCCAGGGATCGGTGTCGACTTCGCCAGCGGGGTGCGGACGCTCCTGCGCCAGGATCCGGACATCATCATGGTCGGCGAAATTCGCGATCGCGACACCGCCGACATGGCGGTGCAGGCGGCGCTGACCGGCCACCTGGTGCTCTCGACCCTGCACACCAACGATGCGCCGAGCGCGATCACGCGCTTGCTCGATCTCGGCGTGCCGCCGTTCCTGATCAGCTCGACGGTGCTGGGCGTGATGGCGCAGCGCCTGGTGCGTACGCTTTGCCCACACTGCAAGGTGCCGGCGGACCCGCTCGACCCGGACATGTGGCGCATGCTGACCACGCCGTTCCGCAGCGACGGCGAGCAGCACGTGCACGCTCCCGTCGGCTGCCTCGAATGCCGGATGACCGGCTACTTCGGCCGGATCGGCCTGTACGAGATCATGACTTTGTCGCCGATCATCCGCCGTCTGATCCATTCCGACGCCGACGATTCGAAAATCCGCGAGCAGGCATACAAGGAAAACATGAAGCCGCTGCGCGTGTCCGGCGCGGCGAAGATCGCCGCGGGGCTGTCCACCGCCGAGGAAGTCATCAAGGTTGTTCCGCTGGGCTAGTGTCCTGTTCCGCAACAGGACACTAGCGGACGCGGCGGGACGGATATCGACCGCCCGGCGTTGCGTGCGGCCTTGACTCGCTTCGGATCGCCCTGAAATGATCATCACACGATGAGCACGCAAGAACCGCTACGTCCGATGCACCTGTCGCTGCGCTTCATCGCGCCGCTGACGGTGGCGCTGGCGCTGCTCGCGTACCTGCTGGTGCCGCTGGTCGACAAGCTCGCCTTGCGCTGGTGGATCAACGACCTCGACACGCGCTCGGAGCTGGTCGCCAACACGCTGCAGGACCAGCTCTCCGGGGTGATCGAGCAGGGCTCGACGACCAAAGTTGAGCAGGTGTTCATGCGAGCGCTGCAGGACGAACGCCTCTATGCGCTGGCTTTTTGCGATGAGAAAGGGAAGCTGCGCTATTCGACGCCGACCTATCCGGTGACGCTCGGATGCCGGCCGCCGGCGAGCGCGCCGGGCGAGGCGCACTCGGTAATCCGCCTGCGCCAGGGCCCGCTGCATGTCGTGCAGCGGCCGCTGCTCCAGGGCAACGATCGGATGGGGACGCTGATCCTGGTTCACGACATGAGCTTCGTCGACCGGCGCAGCGCCGATACGCGGCTCTATCTGATCGGACTGTTCGTCGTCCTCGGTGTCGTCGTGTCGCTAGTCACCGTGTCGATCGCACACCTTTCGTGGCGCGGCTGGGTTGCCGGCGTGCGCTCATTGCTGCGCGGTGAAGGGATATTGCAGCCGTTTTCGCAGCCGGGCTCGTCGCCGGTCCATCCGCTGGCGAGCGAATTGCGGGCGCTGCTGCGCGAGCTCGACCAGAGCCGCCGGGGGCGCGACCAGACCGCGATATGGAGCCCGGAGATGTTGCGCAACGTCCTGCACGAGCAGCTGCTCGGCGACGAGGTGCTGGTCGTATCCAATCGCGAGCCGTTCATCCACAACCGGGAAGGCGATGCGATAACGCTGTTGCGACCGGCCAGCGGACTGGTCACCGCGCTCGAACCGGTAATGCGCGCCTGCTCCGGCACCTGGATCGCGCACGGCAGCGGCAGCGCGGACCGCGAGACCGCCGATGCGCGCGGGCGGCTGCGCGTGCCTCCAGACAATCCGAGTTATACGCTGCGTCGCGTCTGGCTGAGCGCGGAAGAGGAGCGCGGCTACTACAACGGTTTCGCCAACGAAGGGCTGTGGCCGCTGTGCCACATCGCCCACGTACGGCCGGTGTTCCGTTCCGCCGACTGGGAGCAGTACGTCCGGGTCAATCGTCGCTTCGCCGACGCCGTGCGCGACGAGGCGAACACCGAGGACCCGGTCGTCCTGGTCCAGGACTATCACCTGGCGCTGGTGCCGCGGCTGATCCGCGAGCGGCTGCCGAAAGCCACGATCATCATGTTCTGGCACATTCCGTGGCCGAATCCGGAATCGTTCAGCATCTGCCCATGGCGCGAGGAATTGCTCGAAGGCATGCTGGGCAGCACGATCCTCGGTTTTCACACGCGTTTCCATTGCCAGAATTTCGTCGAGACCGTCGATCGTCACCTGGAAGCTCGCATCGAGCGCGAGTCGTCGACGATTTCGTACGGCGGCCAGCTGACGCGCGTCGAGTCGTACCCGATTTCGATCCAATGGCCGCCCGAGTGGATCGATTCGCAGCTGTCGGTCTCGCTTTGCCGCGCCAAGGTGCTGCGGATCGAGAAGCTCCCCGACGGCGTCCTGCTCGGCGTCGGCGTCGATCGGATGGACTACACCAAGGGCATACTCGAGCGCTTTCTCGCGGTCGAGCGCCTGCTCGAGATACACCCCGAGCTCATCGGCCGGTTCGTACTGGTGCAGATTGCCGCGCCTTCGCGCTCGTCGCTCGACGAGTATCATAATTTCGAGACACGAGTCCGCTCGCTGGCGGCACGCATCAACACGCGATTCGGACGCGACGGCTACGAGCCAATCCGGCTGAAGGTCCAGCATCACGAGTCGCAATCGGTCAACGAGTACTACCGTGCGGCTGACGTTTGCGTGGTCACCAGCCTGCACGATGGCATGAACCTCGTCGCCAAGGAATTCGTGGCGTCGCGCGAGGACGAGCAAGGCGTCCTCGTGCTTTCGCAATTTACCGGCGCGGCCCGCGAGCTTCCGGACGCGCTGATCGTCAACCCATACCATATCGAGAATTGCGCCGATGCCCTGTACAAGGCATTGACGATGCCGGCCGACGAAAAGCGCGTGCGCATGCGCAGCATGCGGCGGCTGGTGCAGGAGTTCAACGTCTACCGCTGGGCCGGTGCGATGCTGCTCGATGCGGCGCGGCTGCGGCAGCGTCAGCGCGTATCGGCGCGGATATTCGCGCACCAGCGCAGCGCCGGCATCGAGGCATGAGATATGCGCTCGGGACTGCGTCGCTGACGCAAATACGCAATATGGTGTCGGGGCGGCCGATGCTGGCGTTCGACATCGACGGCACGCTGGCGCCGATCGTCGCCGAGCCCTGGCGCGCGCATATTTCGGACGAGCTCCGCGCCTGCCTTCGGTCGCTGGCGGCCAGGACGCCGGTCGCGATCATCACCGGACGCGCGGTCAAGGACGCGCGTCCGTTGCTGGGCTTCAGCCCGCACTATGTGGTCGGCAACCACGGCGCGGAGGGCATCCCCGGATTCGAGGCGCAAAGCGCCGGCTATCAGCGCGTTTGCGCGGCGTGGCTCGCCGAGCTCAGCGCTACGCCGGACGCGCGCGGATGGCGGGCGATGCCGGGGATCATGCTCGAGGACAAGCAGTATTCGCTGTCGTTTCATTACCGCCACGTGGCGAGGCCGGCGCTGGCGCGGCAGTTGCTCGAGCAGCGTGTCGGGCGGCTCGTTCCGACGCCCGACATCGTGCCCGGCAAGCGCGTGCTCAATCTGCTCCCACCGGATGCGCCGCACAAGGGAGAGGCGCTGCAGAGCCTGCTCGGCCTCTCCGGCTGCGCGCGGGCAATGTACATCGGTGACGATGTCACCGACGAGGATGTGTTCCGCATGCGCATGCCGGAGGTTCTGTCGATCCGGGTCGGGCGAAAGCGGAAGAGTGCCGCCGAGATGTATTTGAAGAACCAGGCCGAGGTTGCCCGGCTGGTGCGTCGGCTGGTCGCGATGCTCGATGGCGGAAGACATCCGTCGCGGCCGCTCGGCGCAGCCGCCTCCCCGACACCGCGATGAGCGAGACCGCCGGCCGCGTGGCGCCGAATCTTTCGCTGGGCGTCATCGGGAATTGCGCGTTCAACGCGCTGGTCGACGAGCGCGGCTCGATTGTCTGGTGCTGTCTGCCGCGGCCGGACGGCGACCCGGTATTCCACGCACTGCTCGGCGGCGCCCAGCGCGACGACGCCGCGCGCGGCGCGTTCGACATCGAAATCGAGAACTTCGCCCGCGCGACACAGCATTACGTCACCAACACGGCGATACTGGTTACCGACCTGTTCGACCGGCACGGGCACGGCGTGCGGATCACCGACTTTGCGCCGCGCCTGCGCGACCGCGGCCGCGTATTTCGTCCGTTGCTGTTCATCCGCCGGATCACGCCGCTTTCCGGGCGGCCGCGCGTGCGCATACGCGTGCGGCCCAGCTTCGAGTATGGCGCGGCGCGACCCGAATTCACCCGCGGCAGCAACCACATACGCTACGTGCATCCAACGCAGTCCTTGCGCCTGACCTGCGACATGCCGGTCACCTACATTCTCGACGAGACCTACCACCTGCTCGACCGGCCGGCCAACCTGATCTTCGGCGTCGACGAGACGATCGCCACCGGAATCGCCGAAACGGCGCGCGATTTCGAGGAACGCACCGCCGAGTACTGGCAGCACTGGTCGCGTGCGTTGGCGGTGCCGCTCGAGTGGCAGGATGCCGTGATTCGTGCGGCGATCACGCTGAAGCTCTGCATGTACGAGGAAACCGGCGCGATCATGGCTGCGATGACGACCAGCATTCCGGAGGCGCCGGGGACCGAGCGTTGCTGGGATTACCGCTATTGCTGGCTGCGCGACGCCTTTTTCGTCGTTC
>DASYJB010000174.1:0-9296 GCA_035996965.1 Casimicrobiaceae bacterium
GCCAACGTCGGCGACGCCAAGTCGCTGGTCATCCATCCGGCGAGCACGACCCACTTCCGGATGGCGGCCGCGGAGCTCAAGGCGTCCGGCATCACCGAAGGCACGATCCGGCTGTCGGTCGGACTCGAGCATCCGGACGACCTGATCGAGGACCTGTCGCGCGCGCTGCACGCCGCCGGCAAGGCCTGAAGTCGCGCCTGATTCGATCACGTCGCGCCGCAACGTCGTGTACGTCACCGTCGAGGGCGATCCCGTCTATGTCTATACCGGCACGCGCCCGTTCGATCGCGCGCGGCCGACGATCGTGTTCGTACACGGCGCAGCGAACGACCACAGCGTCTGGGGATTGCAGGCGCGGTATTTCGCCCACCACGGCAATAATGCGCTGGCCATCGATCTGCCCGCGCATGGCAAAAGCGGCGGCGGCGCCAGAACGTCGATCGGGTCTGTCGCCGACTGGCTGACGGCGTTGCTCGATGCGTTGGGCGTCGATCGCCCGGTGCTGGTGGGACACAGCATGGGCGCGCTTGCGGCGCTCGACATGGCGGCGCGCCATCCGGAACGCGTGCGCGCTCTCGCGCTGCTTGGCCCGGCCGCGCCGATGCTGGTCAGCGACGTTCTGCTCGACGCGGCGCAGGCCGGCGATCATCTGGCGTACGAACTGATGACCAGCTGGACCTTTTCCGCGACCAGCCATCTCGGCGGAAACCGGCAGCCCGGCATCTGGATGACCAACGTTGCGCTGCGCTTGTTGGAGCGGTCGCGACCCGGCGTATTGCATGCCGACCTCGCAGCCTGCCATCGTTACGCCGACGGGCTCGCCGTCGCGAAGACGATCCGTTGTCCGGTGCTGCTGGTGTTCGGCCAGCGCGACCTGATGGTCCCGCCGAAGAACGCCGGACCGCTGCAGGCTGCGCTGGCGGGCAAGCGGGTCGTGACGATTCCGGAATGCGGCCACAGCATGATGGCCGAAGCGCCCGACGTCGTGCTGGATACGCTCCGTGAATTTATCGCAAGCCTGTCGTGACGCTTACGCTGCGGCGCGCCACTTGATCGAGCAGCCGATGCTCGGCGTCTGCCGTGCCGGCCCACGGCCGGTAAGCGCGACCTGCAGCATCGCCTCGTAGAGCTCGCGCGGCGCATCGGGCTTCGGCGAGCGCCCGGCATCGTCCAGCCGGCCGCGATACTGCAATTCGAGCGCGGCGTTAAAGCCGAAGAAATCGGGCGTGCAGATGGCGCCGTACGCCTTCGCCACCGACTGCGTGTCGTCCCACAGGTAGGGAAACGGGAAGCGCATCCGTGCGGCCAGCGTCGTCATGTTGTCGAACGAATCCTCCGGATAATCGGCCGCGTCGTTGCTGCAGATCGCCACGCTGCCGATGCCCTGATCGCGAAGCTCGCCGGCGTCACGCACCATCTTGTCGAGCACCGCCTTGACATACGGGCAGTGGTTGCAGATGAACATGACGAGCAGTCCCTTGTCGCCGCGCACCGAGTCGCGGCGGTGTCGTTTGCCGTCGGTGCCGACGAGCTCGAAATCGGGCGCGTCCCAACCGAAGTTGCACACCGGTGGCGCGGTTCCCATGCCGGTTCCCCTGTCCAATGCTGTGGCAAAATGCTAGCACATGCGAGGCACCTTCCAGTCGTGGCCACTGTGACGCCACGCTTCCATTGCCCGGTGCCGTTGGCCGAGGGCGCCGAGATCGCGCTCCCCGATGCCGCCGCGCATCATGCGGCGCGCGTGCTGCGCCTGGCCGCGGGTGACGCCGTCACGCTGTTCGACGGCGACGACGGGGAATTCGCCGCGCGCATCCTTCGAATCGAGCCGCGCGGCGTGCAGGTGCGGATCGGAGCGCCGCATGCGGCCGACCGCGAATCGCCGTTGGCGGTGACCCTGGTGCAGGGGCTGGCCGCGGCCGATCGGATGGATTATGCGATCCAGAAGGCGGTCGAGCTCGGCGTGCAATCGATTCAGCCGGTCACGATGGCGCGCAGCGTCGCCCGGCTGGACGAAGCGCGCGCGGCCAAGCGGGCTGCGCACTGGCGACAGGTCACCATCGCTGCTTGCGAGCAATGCGGCCGCAACCAGCTGCCCCGCTTGCATCCGCTGGCCGGGTTCGACGCATGGCTCGGTGCATCGTCAGAGGCGCCTTTGCGGCTGCTGCTCGCACCGGATGGCGACATTACGCTCGGCGGTCTGTCGGCGCCCGACGGCCCGGTCGAAATCCTGGTCGGCCCCGAGGGCGGCCTGACGCCGGAAGAAACCGCCGCCGCGCTGCGCCGCGGTTTTCGCGCAGTGCGGCTGGGACCGCGGATTCTGCGCACCGATACCGCGGGACCCGCGGTGCTCGCGGCGCTCAACGCGCAGTGGGGCGACTGGCGCTAGTGTGCTGTTTCGCAAATTCGCCCGGCGGTTCGCGCTGGCCCTGGTTAGCCAGTGAGTCGGCCAATGGGCCGCCGTTGACCGGTCGCACCGTATGGTCGACGGGCGCAATCCTTGCCCTGCTGGTCGCCGCGTGCGCGGGTCCCGACGCGATGGCGCCGGGCGCCGATCCGATACGCTCGGCGTTCGTTGTTCTGGGCGACGGTGGCTCGTCGATCGTTCGCGTGATCACGACCGATCCTGCCTGCCCGTCGGTCGACGTCGACGGACAGAGGCTGGCGACGACGGTCCGGGCGGTACCCGAGACGATGCCGCTGCGCCCGACGAAGAGTCCGCCGGCCGAATCGAAGCCGTCGGCGTTTCCAGTCCTCGTATGCGAGCGGCGGCTGCCCGCGGGCGCGGCGCGTGCGAGCGTCGGCGGCCACACCTTGCCTTTGCTGCGGCACGCTGTGCGGCGCATCGTCGTCGTTGGCGATACCGGCTGCGTCGTGCAGAATGGCGGGGTCCAGGCGTGCAACGATGCTGCGGCCTGGCCGTTCGCACGTCTCGCCGCGGCAGCCGCCGCAAAAAAACCGGATCTGGTCATCCATGTCGGCGATTACCATTACCGCGAAAACGCCTGCCCGGACGGCAACCCCAAATGCAGGGGCAGTCCGTGGGGCTATGGCTGGGATGCGTGGTCCGCCGATTTTTTTGCACCGGCACGCGATCTGCTCGCCGCCGCGCCCTGGGTCTTCGTGCGCGGCAATCACGAATCGTGCAACCGGGCCGGGCAGGGCTGGTGGCGCTTTCTCGATCCGCGTCCGCTGGTCAACGGGCGCGATTGCATCGATGCCGCCAACGATCGTCGCGGCGACTACAGCGATCCTTACGTCGTGCCCTTGTCCGCCGATATGCAGCTGATCGTCTTCGACTCCTCGAGCGTGGGTGTTGCGCCGCTCACCGTCGACAATCCGATGTATGCAATCTACTCGGTGCAGTTCCAGCGCGCGATGGAGCTCAGTCGCGGAACTGCACACAATTTTTTCGTCGATCATCATCCGATCCTCGGCTTCGCAACCGATACCACGCGGCGGCCCGCGGGTGTCTACCCGGGCAATGCGGCGCTGCAATCGGTGCTCGCGGCGGCCAACGGCCCGCTGCTGTTTCCGGCCGGCATTGACGCGCTGCTGTCCGGGCACAATCATCTGTTCGAGGCAGTCGGCTTTGCGACCGGGCAGCCGCCGCAGTTCATTTCCGGCAATGGCGGCACCTGGCTGGACGAGCCGCTGCCGCGCCCGTTGCCGCCGGGCGCAACGCCCGCGCACGATGCCATCGTCGCGACGATCAGTTCATCGGCGACGTTCGGTTTTGTCACCCTGCAGCGCGACCCGGGCGCGGCGGCCTCATGGCAGGTCGAGGCCTGGGATCGCGATGGCCGACTATTGACCCGCTGCGCGCTGTTCGAGCGCAGGACAACTTGCGTGCCGGAGGATCTGCAGTGAAAGGTCTAGCGATGTTCGCCTGCCTGGTCGCCGTCTGCGACGCCTGCGCGCAGGCACCCGATCCGCCACGCTTCTCGACCGCGCAACCGGGTGCGGTGCCCAACGCCTGGCAAACCGTTCTGCTTTCGGCGAGCAAGCAGCCGACCGAGTACACGCTCGTCGCCGACGAGGGTGTGGTCGTCTTGCGCGCTAACGCGCGAGGATCGGCGTCGATTCTTGCGTGGCGGACCGACTTCGATCCGCGCGCCTTTCCGATGCTTTCGTGGCGCTGGAAAGCGCGGCCGATCGCCGGCGCCGATACGCGCACGCGCCGTGCCGAGGACTCGCCGGCGCGCGTGATGGTTTCATTCTCCGGCAATCCGGCGTCGCTGAAGGCGACCGACCGGGCCGCCGGGGCGTTCGCCGAGGCGATCTCGGGGCACGCTCTGCCTTATGCGGTGCTGATGTACATCTGGGGCGCCAAGGTTCTGCCGGAATCGACGACGGTCAGCGCGCTTACGTCGCGCATACGCATGATCGCGGTCTCCAGCGACGAAGAAGGCGCAGGGCGCTGGCAGAGCTACCGTCGCAATCTCGCCGAAGATTACCGTCGGGTCTTCGGCGAGGAGCCCGGCCGCGTGACGGCAGTCGAGCTGATGACCGACACCGACAACACCGGTGCCGTCGCCGAGACTTTCTACGGCGACTTGAGCCTTTCGCCGGCGCCTTAGGCGCGGTCAGCGCTTCGGATCGGCAGCGACCAGGATGCTGCAGCGCACGCGCTCAATCAGGATCGCGTCGACCGAGCCGCGCCACCAGCGCAGCGCGAACGACTTGCTGCGCGGATGCCCGAGGATCAGCAGGTCGATGCCCAGTTCGGCAACCAGCTTGGTCAGGACATCGACCGGCTCGCCGACGACCAGGTGATCGATGACATTTATCCCCTTGGCGGCGAGCAACCCATGCGCCATCTTGAGATCCGCCTCCATGTGCTCGCGCTCATCGGCGAGCGCGACCTCGGGCACATACTCGCCGGCCAGCAGGTACGCCGACGGGTAATGGACGACCGCGGCGAGATGCACTTCGACCGACGCGTCGGGCGCGATCCGCACCGCTTCGTCGAGTGCCAGACGCGACTCCGGAGCGCCGTTGTAGGCGACGAGAATCTTGCGGTACATGACGCTCTCCTAAAGCAGGACGGATTCATTGTTGTCCGGTCGATGCCTGCGGATCGACCAGGCGGCCGCAGTTGCGGCCGCAAACGCAATCGTAACCACCCAGAAGCATTCTTGAAAGGCCGTTGCTGCACCGGCCGCGCCGTGGACGCCCAGACGCCATTCGAGCAACACCGCCAATAGATTGACGCCGATCGCGCCGCCGAGCTGACGGACGAAATTGACCGCCGAGGCGGCATAGGCGATATAGCTCTCGTCGAGCGCCTGCACTGCGGCCACCGAAAGCGCCGGAATGATCATGCCCAATCCGATGCGTCCGATCAACAGCCAGAGGCCCAGGATGGCAAAGCCGGTGCTTCGGCCGGCGAAGGCCAGCAACAGGCTGGACAAGGCGAACAACGCGAGCCCGGCGATGACGATGCCTCGAGGCTCGACGCGATCGGTCCAGCGGCCTGCCAAGCCGATCGTCACCGCCAGACCGAGCCCGGGAATGATAAGCAGGGCGCCCGCGCGCGAAGGCGAATAACCGGCGACATCCTGGACGAATACCGGGATCAGGTAAGTCGTACCAAAGAGTCCCAGTCCATAGGCCAGCGCGACCAGCGCGGTGGCGCGGAAACCGCCACCGGCGAAAAGTCGCAGCGCCAGCAGCGGTGCACGGGCGCGAAATTCCCACGCGATAAACCCGGCGAGCAGCAGCAGCGTCAACACGCCGATGACGATCAGCTCGATCGACGCCCATCCCGCCCGATGCCCTACTACGGGAACGCTGAGCAGCGAGGCCAGGGTGGCTCCCAGCAATACGAATCCGGCCCAGTCGAAGCGCGTCTGCGGTCCGCTGCCATGCGGCCCCGGCAGAAAGCGCCATCCCAGCGCGAGGCCCGCGACGCAGAAAGGTAGCGGCAGCAAAAAGATCGAACGCCAGCCGAAGCTTTCCAGCAGTATGCCGCCGATGCTGGGCCCGATGGCGGGCACCAGCACGATGCCGAGCCCGAAGAGTCCCATCGCACTGCCGCGGCGCTCCGGCGGAAACACTTCGAACAGAGCGATCATCGCCAGCGGCTGCAGGATGCCGGCGGCCGCGCCCTGCAGCACGCGCGAGGCGATCAGCACCTCGGGACTGAAGCTCGCCGCGCCGAGCGCGGACGAAGCGAGAAAGATCGCCAGCGCGGCGATGAACGTGCGGCGCTGGCCGTGCGTTTGGACCAGCCATGCGGTCGCCAGCATCGTCGTCGTCATTGCGCCCAGGAATCCGGCCGCGACCCATTGCAGCGAGTCGTGACCGACGTGGAACTCGGCGATCAGCGCAGGGAAGGCGACATTGATGATCGTCGCGGCGGTGATCGTCGAGACGGTGCCGAGCATCACCGTCGCGATGATCCAGCCGCGCTCGCGCGGCGAAATCGGGAGCCCTGGCGTCGCCATCGGCCGCGGTGTGGCGGCGTCGTCGCTCGCGCCAGCGGTTTACGCCGCGAGAGGCACGGCTTTCCCGGCCAGCATCAAGGCGAGCTCGCGCAATTCGTCCCAGGCGTTGCCGCGGCCGATGCCTTTGGCCAGCGCATCGAGCCGGGCCAGTCGCGTCAGCAGCCGCGGAATCGACGCCGGTGCCACGCGCTGCGCGGCGCGCTCCATCGCCGCCTGGCGCTTCCCCCACACTCGTGCCGATCGGACGGCGACGCCGACCGGCGTGCCGCCCGCCGCCGAGGCGAGCACGGCGGCGAGCGCATGGATGTCCTCGCCGAGCTGCCACAGCAACAGCGGCAGGCCTTCGCCGGCGGCTTCCAGCGAGGCGAGTATCCGGCAGGCGCGCGCAGCATCGCCGGCAAGCCACGCTTCCGAGAGCTGAAATACGTCGAAGCGCGCGACGTCGGCGACCGCCTCTTCGACCGCCGCCGGATCGAGCTCGCCTTCGGGCAGCAACAGCCCCAATTTCTGCACCTCCTGCTGCGCGGCGAGGAGATTTCCCTCGGTCGTGTCGGCCAGAAACTGCAGCGTGTCGGCGGACGCGCGCTGCTTCTGCCGCGCGAGCCTCGCCGCGATCCATCGCGGCAGCTCGTCCCGTTCCAGCGGGTAGACGGCGATCGTGACGCCCGCCTGCTCGAGCGCCGAGAACCACGCGGACCCGGCAGCGGCGCGATCGAGTCGCGGCAGGGTGATCAGCATCAGCGTCTCGGCGCTCGGATGCCTGGCGCAATCCTCGAGCACGCGCGCGCCTTCGAGCCCTGGTTTGCCGCTCGGCAGCCGCAGGTCGATCAGCTTGCGGTTGCCGAACAAGCCGAGGTTGCGGTTGGCCGCGGCCAGCGTCTCCCACTTGAACCCGGCCTCGGCGACCAGGATTTCTCGATCGTCGTAGCCGGCCGCGCGAGCGGCGGCGCGTATCTCGTCGCCGGCTTCGATCGCCAGCAGCGGCTCGTCGCCGTGCACGACATAGAGCGGGCTCAAAGCCCGGGCCAGATGTGCGGCCAGCTGGGCAGGACGGACCTGCATCGGTCTATGGCCTAGGAAAGTCGAAGCCGAGGCGAAAGCTACGCGGTCGGCTTCTTGGCGGCCTGCAGGCGACGCACGATCTGCTGTACGGCGTCGGTCTGCATCTCGCGCCAGAGCCGCTGCTCCTGTGCTTCCTTGGCCAGGGCCTCGGTGTCGCTGTAGGTGTAGCTGCGACGCACCAGCACTTCGGACGTCGGCAGCCAGTCGTTGCCATCGTTGTCGTGAACGCGGAGCAGCACGCGCTTGATCAGCAGAAATTCGCTGACCTTGCCTCCTCCGGAGAGCGACAGGATTTGCTTGTTGTCCTCGACGCTGACGATGTCCAGCACGACTTGCGCGTCCGGCGCCTTCTCGACCAGCTTGGCCGAGCCGATGCCGGTGAGCGAGCGCTTGAGTTCGATGCTGATCGGCAGCGCCGGAGGCGCGCTCAGGAACATCGTCTCGAACGCATAGTGCGCTTCACCGCGGAGATGGAATCCGCACGCGGCGAGCCCGCTCGCGCAAACGAGCGCCCCGATCAAGCGCGCGCAGCGGTTAGACGACGACATTGACCAGGCGGCCCGGTACGACGACGATTTTTTTCGGCGTCGCGCCGTTGCCGTGCTTTTGCACTTCGGGGCTCGCGGCCGCCGCGCGCTCGATCGCGGCATGATCGGCGGTAGACGGCACCGTCAGCTTGCCCCGCAGCTTGCCGTTGACCTGCAGCATGAGCTCGATTTCGTCCTGCGCGAGCGCCAACGCATCGACCTTGGGCCAAGGCGTATCGATGATGTCGCCGCGAATCGCGGCGTAGCCCAAGTCTTCCCACAGCACGTGGGTGATGTGCGGCACGACCGGATTCAGCACGCGCAGCAACAGCGAAAGGCCCTCGCGAACGAGCTCGACCGCGGCCGGCGTATCGTCGAACGGCGCGTCCTCGAGAGCCTTGAGCATCTTCATGCCGGCCGACACGACCGTGTTGTACTGGATGCGCTGGTAGTCGTAGTCGGCCTGCCTCAACTGCAGGTAGAGCTCGCGCCGCACCGCGCGCAGCGCCGGCGCGGCGCCGGACCAGGCTATCGTCTGCGGTGCCGTCGCGAGCGCGTCTCTGCGCGACTGCGCGTATGCCCACAGGCGCTTCAGAAACCGGTAAGCGCCTTCGACACCATCGTTCGACCACAGCGCGCTTGCCTCGGGCGGCCCCGCGAACATCACGAACAGCCGTGCGGTATCGGCACCGTAGCGGGCGATGATCTCCTCCGGGTCGATGCCGTTCTTCTTGCTTTTCGACATCGTGCCGATGCCGCCGTAGTCGACCGGCAGCCCGTCCGACTTCGCCGTCGCACCGACAATGCGGCCCTCGGCGTCGCGCTGCACCTCGACTTCGTCGGGCGAAAAATAATCGATGCCGCCCTTGTCGCCGCGCCGCGAGTAGCTGTGGTTGAGCAGCATGCCCTGCGTCATCAGCCGCGTGAACGGCTCGTCGAAGTGGACGAGCCCCATGTCGCGCATCACCTTGGTCCAGAACCGCGCGTAGAGCAGGTGCAGGATCGCATGCTCGATGCCGCCGATGTACTGGTCCATCGGCATCCAGTACTCGTTGCGCGCGTCGACCATCGTCGCCGCGTCGGGGCAGGCGTAGCGCATGTAATACCAGGACGAATCGACGAACACGTCCATCGTGTCGGTTTCGCGCTGCGCCGGCCGGCCGCATCGCGGACAGGGGCAATTGACGAAATCGGCACGCGTTCTCAGCGGATTGCCGGTGCCGTCGGGCACGCAGTCTTCCGGCAGGATGACCGGCAGGTC
>DASYJB010000175.1:0-6352 GCA_035996965.1 Casimicrobiaceae bacterium
CGACGCGTACCCGGGGTTGAGATCGTCATGAACGGCGGCCCGGCATCGACCAGCGGCGTGTTCTTGCGCGGCGCCAACAGCAACCAGACGCTGGTGCTGATCGACGGCCAGCGCGTAGGCTCCTCCACTTCCGGCACCGCGGCGCTGGAAGCCATCCCTCTGGACGCGATCGACCACATCGAAATCCTGCGCGGACCGGCGTCGAACCTTTATGGCGCCGACGCGATCGGCGGCGTCATCCAGGTCTTCACGCGCAACGGCGGCGACGCCTTTGCCGCGCACGCCAGCGCCGGTTACGGCACTTACCGCACCAGCGCCGCATCGGGCGGCGTTTCCGGCGCCGCCGGTGCCTGGCGTTACGCGCTCGACGTCGGGCACAGGCAAAGCGCCGGGTTCAATGCGATCGACAATCCGGCCAATTTCAGCTTCAACGATGACCGCGACGGCTACCGCGGCGACGATGCCTCGGGCAGCGTCTCGTGGCGCCTCGCGCCGGAGCAGGAACTGTCGGCGCGGTTCCTCAAGAGCCGGCTCAACGCGCAGTTCGATGCCGAGCCCGCGTTCGACGATCGCACGATCACTACCGTCGATAGCTATGCGCTCGCCAGCCGCAACCGGCTCACCGCCTGGTGGGTGAGCAGGCTCGATGCCGGACGGACCGAGGACATCAGCGACTCGCGAACCGGCTTCGGGCCAGGCCGATTCACGACGCGGCAGCGTTTGTACGTTTGGCAGAACGACTTTGTGCTGCCGCGAGGCTCGCTCGGCGTCGCGCTCGAGCGCCGCGAGGAGCGCGTCGGCGGCGATGCGGCGTTCGCGATCAACTCGCGCGACACCAACGCCGCGGTCGGGGTCTACCGGCTCGCCGAAGGCCCGCAGGCCGTGCAGCTCAATCTGCGGCGCGACGACAGTACGCAATTCGGCGCCCGTACGACCGGCGCGCTGGCCTATGGCTACGGCTTCGCCCCCGGCTGGCGCGCGAGCGCGGGCTACGGCACCGCGTTCAAGGCCCCGACCTTCAACGACCTCTACTATCCGGGTTTTTCCAATCCGGAGCTCAAGTCCGAGACGGCGCGCAACGCCGAGGTTGCGCTTCGCTATGCGTCGGACGCCTTCGCCGCCGGCGTCGTCGCCTACCGCAACCGGGTGCGGGACCTGATCGTCTTCGAATGCGATGCCGACTTCAATTGCGCGCCGCAGAATGTCGCCGCCGCGACCTTGCAAGGGGTCACGCTCGATATGCGCTTTCACCGCGGCGCGACCATCGCGACCGCCAGCGTCGACCTGCAGCGGCCGCAGGACGATGCCAGCGGATCGCTGTTGCCGCGTCGCGCGCGCCGGCATGCGGCGCTCGCCGTCGAGCATCCGCTGGGACCGGTCCAGTTGCGCGCCGAGTTGAGCGCATCGTCGGCGCGCTTCGACGACGCCGCCAACACGCGCCGGATGGGCGGTTACGCGCTGCTCAATCTGTTGGTCGAATGGCCTTTCGAGGCGCGCTGGACGGCTTTCGCGCGGCTCGACAATCTGCTGGACAAGCACTACGAGCTGGCGGCCGACTATCGCACCGCCGGCGCGAACCTGTTCGCCGGCGTACGCTGGCGCTACTAGGGCGTGAACCGGCCCCAATGAGTGTGCGCTTACAAGCCTGGATCGCGGTTGCGCTGATGCTGGCGCTTGGCGGGCCCAGTCGCGCCGATCCGGTCACGGTGATCGACGGGACGGGCGCGACGGTTGCGCTGGCCGCGCCGGCGCGACGCATCGTCAGCCTGGCACCCAGTGCGACCGAGCTCGTCTACGCCGCCGGCGCGGGGAATCGCCTCGTCGCGGTCACCGACCCCGCCGACTGGCCACCCGAAGCGGCGCAACGCCCTCGCGTCGGCGACGCGCGGGCTCTCGATCTCGAGCGTATCGTCAGTCTCACTCCCGATCTCGCCGTCGCCTGGCCGTACGTGGCCCCGGCCCAGATCGAGCGGCTGCAGGCGCTGGGCATTCCGATCTATCGCACCGACCCGCACACGCCGGAGGCGATCGCGCTCGACATCGAGCGGCTCGGCGCGCTTGCGGGCACCGCGGACGTCGCGCGCCCCGCCGCGGCGCGCTTCCGTTCGCGGCTGGCGGTGCTGCGTCAGCGCGGGCACGCTGCGAGCGCGGTTCGCGTGTTCTACGAGATCTGGCACCAGCCCTTGTATACGGTCGGAGGCGCGCATCTGATCAGCGCGGCGATCGAGCTTTGCGGCGGCGAAAACGTCTTCCGGGAGCTTTCGCTGCCGGCGCCGTCGGTCAGCGTCGAAGCGGTCCTGGCGGCGCGGCCTTCGGCGATCATCGCCGGAACCGACGGCGCGATTCGTCCGGCGTGGCTCGACGACTGGCGGCAGTGGGCCGATCTGCCGGCCGTGCGCGCGGGGAATCTCTTCGTCGTCGATGCGAATCTGCTGCACCGCGCCGGTCCGCGCTTTGTCGACGGTGGCGAGGCCCTGTGCGCGGTCATCGACCGAGCGCGAGCCAACGTCGCTCGCTGAGCGACGGTAACTGCCTCAGACCGGAGCGAACACCGGCCCGCGTTCGGTCCCGACCGCGCGCAAGGGTACGCCGTAAAGCTGCGACAGCCGCGCCGCGGTCAAGAGCTCCGTCGCCGGGCCCGCCTGCGCCACGCCGCCATCGAGCAACAGCGCGTGGTCGCAGCAGCGCACCGCGAGGTTGACGTCGTGCAGGACCATCAGCACCGCCTTGCTTCCGCTTCGCGCCAGCCCGGCCAGGCGGTCGAGCAGCGCGAGCTGATGCGCGAGATCCAGGTGGCTCGACGGCTCATCGAGAAACAGCAGATCCGGCTGCTGGGTGAGCAGCGCGGCGAGTGCGACGCGGCGCCGCTCGCCGCCCGAGAGCGTGCGCACGTCGCGCGCTTCGGCGCCGCCGATGTCCATTGCCGCCAGGGCGTCGCGGGCGATGGCGAGATCCGCAGCACTTTCCCATTGCCAGCGCGACAGATGCGGATGCCTGCCGACCAGCGCCGTTTCCAGCACCGTCGCGGCGAACGCGTCGCTGTCGTCCTGCGGCAGCACTGCGCGGCGGCGCGCGACGTCGCGCGGCGACCATTGCGCAAGCGGCCGTCCGGCGAGCTCGATCGTGCCGGCGGCCGCGGGGCGCAATCCCGCCAGCGTGTGCAATAGCGTTGTCTTCCCCGCGCCGTTGCGCCCGAGAATTGCCCAGCACTGCCCGGGCGCCACCGAAAATTCCAGGTTGCGGCATACGGTCAACGCGGCGATGCGGACCGTCAGTCCGCGCACGGAGAGCAGCGCCGTCTCGCTCATCGCTCGCGCCGCAGCAGGATCAGGAACACCGGCACGCCGATCAGCGCGGTGACCACGCCGACCGGCAGCTGTGCCGGCGCGGCGAGCTGCCGAGCCAGCGTGTCGGCGATCAGCAGCATCGCGCCGCCGGCAAGGGCCGAGGCGGGCAGCAGCGCACGCTGGTCGTTGCCGATCACCAGCCGCACCGCGTGCGGCACGATCAGCCCGACGAAGCCGATTGCGCCGGCGGTGGTCACTGCGACTGCGGTCAGCAGCGCCGCGAGCGCGAAAATCAACCAGGGAAGCCGCGCGATCGATACACCCAGCGCCGCCGCGACCGCATCACCGCGCGAGAGTGCATTCAAGTCGCGGGCAAAGGGCAGCGCGATGGCCATCGCCAGCCCGAGCACGACCAGCGGCGTCCATGCCGCGGGCGGCGCCGACAGGTCGCCGATCAGCCAGAACAGCATGCCGCGCAGCTGCGCCTCGGGTGCCAGCGACAGCAACAGCGCGACCACCGCGCCCCACCCTGCCGCGACGATGACACCGGTCAGCAATAACCGCGTCGGCGACCACGCACCCGAGCCGCGCGCCAGCGCAAAGACCAGCACGGTCGAGACGAATGCGCCGGCGAATGCCCCGGCCGGGATCAGCCACGCGACCGCGCCCAGCAGCATCGCCGCCAGCGCGCCGACCGCGGCGCCGCCGGAGACGCCGAGCACGTACGGATCGGCCAACGGATTCCGCAGCAAGACTTGCAAGAGCGCGCCGGCCATCGCCAGCGAGCCGCCGGTCGCGAACGCGGCGAGCGCGCGCGGCAGACGCAGCTCCTGCACGATCGTACGCGCCATCGCGTCTCCGCCGCCGGCCAGCGCGCGCAGCACGGTCATCGGATCGAGGGCGATGCTGCCGACGCCGAGCGCCAGTGCAAATGCCGCGAGGGCGACGACGGCGAGGGTGGCTAGAGCCAGCGTGGCGGGAATCCGGGTCATCGCGGCGGGGTTCTCGACGGCTAGTCGCCGCTCGGCGGCAGTCGGAAGGGCAACGATTATAGCCTCCGGCAGGTGGACTATAATTTCCTTTGGGGCGGCGTTGCGGCCACGCGCTTTTGCCTCGCAACGGCTGCTCTTAAGCGGCGACGCGGCCAGGACATTCGATTCCATCTTATGAGCAAGGCGTTCACTCGCGAAGACGACGACGACATCGAAGACGATGTCGAGGAAGCGTCGCCGCTGCCCGAAGGTGCCCGGAACTACATGACCCCGGGCGGATTTGCGCGCCTCAAGGCCGAGCTGAACGGCCTCGTCGACAAGGACCGGCCCGAGGTCGTCGCCACCGTTTCGTGGGCGGCGAGCAACGGCGACCGCTCCGAGAACGGCGACTATATCTACGGCAAGAAGCGCCTGCGCGAAATCGACCGGCGCATCCGTTTCCTGATCCGCCGTCTCGACATCGCCGAGATTGTCGATCCGATGGCTCGCCGCGACGCCGACGACATCGACCAGATATTCTTCGGCGCCACGGTGACCGTGCGCGATTCACACGGAGAAACGCGCACCGTGAGCATCGTCGGCGTCGACGAGATCGACACGAATCGCGGCTACATCAGCTGGGTGTCGCCGATGGCGCGTGCCTTGATCAAGGCGCGCGAAGGCGATCTCGTGACCTTGAAAACGCCGGGCGGCGTCGAAGAGCTGGAAATTCTCGAAGTGCGCTACAGGTCACTGGACACGGCATGACTTAAGCGCGGCCCGTTGACTCGGTCCGAAGCTTGACCCTATAGTGCACCGACGATGGAATCCGAATTCACCGAATTCGCCGGGCTGGAGCAGAAGCTTGCGCTGCTGCTCGCCGATTACAACAGGCTTCGCGCCGAGAACGAGTCGCTGAAGCGCGAGCTCGGGCGGGCGCTCGAGCAGAACCGGGCGCTGACCGCGCGCATTGGCGCGGCGACGTCGCGCATCGACGCGCTGCTGCAGCAGCTGCCCGAATCGCTGAGCTGATCCGATGGACGATCAGGCGACCACGCTCGACGTTTCGATCCTGGGCCGCGAATATCGCGTCGGTTGCAAGCAGTCCGAGCGTGATGAGCTCTTGCTTGCGGTGCAGTTGCTCGACCGGCGCATGCGAGAGATCCGCGATTCAGGCAAGATCGCCGGCACCGAGCGCATCGCGGTGATGGCGGCGCTCAATATCGCGCACGAGCTGCTGCAGGCCAGGGCGGGCCACGTCGGCGCGGCGACCACCGCCAGTTTTGACAGCGCCGGCGTTCGGCGTAGAATTTCCGCGATGCAGTCTGCCATCGATCGTGCAATGGCGGATCAGGACAAGCTGTTCTAAAGCCCGTCAAGGGCGCGTGCGGCAATCCCGATCCTTTTACGTTCTCATTTGCGTTCACAGTCCCCTGCGGTGTTCGAGCTGGCCATACACTCTTTGAACCAATGCTAACTTAGCGAGGTTGCCGAGCCTCAAATGGACCGGTGTGCGTTCCCTACGCGGAAGCGCCTAATGGTCCTGGCAGGCGACCCTCTTGAACTCAGGTTCAAGATGACGGTTGGCACGGCACAGGTGGGGGGCACCCTTTTTGAGGCCCTCGCTCCGATGCGGGAGCGAGGCGCCGATCCCGCGTCGCGCGGGACAAGCCTCACAACTTGCTCGAACTTCTAATGCTTCTGCGCGGCCCAAGACTCCGTTGGTCCCGCGGAACGCGGGTCAGAACTTGACCTTCAGACCGAGCATGAAGCCGTGCGGCAGGACCCCGAGAATGATCGGGCTCTCACGCGTATGAGCGAAGTACGCGGCGCCGGTACCGAGTGCGAAGCCGGCCAGCACGTCGGTTTGCCAGTGCGCGTGGACCTTGACTCTGGCGATTGCATCATAGAGAGGCAGCAGCTCCAGCGCATAAACTGCGGGATAGTCATGCGCATATTCGAACACAAACGGCGAAACGATCGCCGTCACTGCGGTCACTTCGCCGCTGGGAAAGCTGTAGTGGCCGTGTCCCTGGAACCAGAGATTCGGGTCGGGTGACTGGTCGGGGCGCGATCGCGTGAAAATATGCTTGA
>DASYJB010000176.1:0-59365 GCA_035996965.1 Casimicrobiaceae bacterium
CCGCGCCGACCTCCTGCGTGCGCTGCAGGGTCGCCGCGTCGGGCAGCGTGAGCGAACCCAGGACGTACCCTTGATCCTCGGACGGGACGAAACCGCCCGGGACGATTCGGAACAGGAACGCGTCCGCACCGACGATCGCGACAAATATGAGCACCGCGATCACCGCGTGGCGAACCGTCAGCCGCACGCCGCCGAGATAGGTCTGGGTGAGCCATGCGAAGCCGCGATTGAAGGGGCGAAACAGACGGTTTTCGATGTGCTGCGGCTTGAGCAGCAAGGCGCAGAGCGCCGGCGTCAGCGTCAACGCGATCAGCCCCGAAATCGTCACCGCAGTCGCCACCGTCACAGCGAACTGCTGATAGAGCTTCCCGGCCAGCCCGCCGAGAAACGCGACCGGTACGAAAACCGACACCAGCACCAGCTCGATCGCAATGATCGGGCCGGTCACCTCGCGCATCGATTCGATCGCCGCCTGTTTGGGCGAGAGCTTCTTTTCGGCCATCAGCCGCTCTACGTTCTCCAGCACGACGATCGCGTCGTCGACGACGATGCCCGTCGCAAGCACGATCGCGAACAGGGTCAGCGTGTTCAGCGTGAAGCCGAAGAGCATCAGGCCGCCGAACGCGCCGATCAGCGAAACCGGCACCGCGATGATCGGGATCAGCGTCGCACGCCAGCTCTGGAGGAACACGAACACGACCAGCAGCACCAGGGCCGCCGCCTCCGAAAGGGTGATGATCACCTCGCGGATCGACGATCGCACGAAGCGGGTCGTGTCGAACGGAATGACCTGCGTCACGCCTTGAGGAAAGTTCTGCTCGAGCCTGGCGATGCCCGCGCGCACCGAATCGGCGACCTTGAGCGCGTTGCCGCCCGATTGCAGGAACACCGCGATGCCCACCGTCGGCTTGCCGTCGAGATTGGTGAAGGCGTCGTAGCTGACCGCGCCGAGCTCGAGACGGGCGACATCGCGGATGCGCAGCGCCCCGCCCGGCCCGGTCGAGCGCAGGACGATATTGCCGAAATCGTCGGGGTCGACCAGCCGGCCCCGCGCCGTCACCGTGTACACCAGCGACTGCCCGGGAGGCGCCGGCTCGGCGCCTATTTTTCCCGCCGCGTACTGGTTGTTCTGCGCCGCGATGGCCTGCGCGATGTCGGTTGTGGTGACGCCGAGCTGCGACATCTTCGCCGGATTGAGCCATATCCGCATCGAGTAATCGCGGGCACCGAAGATCGTCGCGTCGGCCACTCCCGGGATGCGCTTGATCTCGTCGAGCAGATTGATCGTCGCGTAATTGGAGAGATAAAGCGTGTCGTACCGTGGATCGTTCGATCCCAGCGCGATCACCAGCAGAATGTCGGTCGAGCGCTTTTGTGCGACGACGCCGGTCTGCCGCACGACGTCCGGCAGCCGCGGCAGCGCGATCGCCACCCGGTTGTTGACGTCGATCACCGCCTTGTCGGCGTTCGAGCCGACCTCGAACGTGCAAGCGATCGTCAGCGTGCCGTTGGTCGCCGCCGTCGAGCTGAAATAGATCAGGTTCTCGACGCCGGAGAGCTGCTCCTCGATCGGCGCGGCAACTGTCAGCGCGAGGGTCTCGGCGCTGGCACCCGGATAGTTGGCGGTAATGACGACGGTCGGCGGAGCGATTTCCGGATATTGCGCGACCGGAAGCACCTGCGAGGCGATCAAGCCGGCGAGCGTGATGATGATCGCGATGACGGCGGCGAAGATCGGCCGGTTGATGAAGAACTGCGAAAACAACGTTGCCTCGCCCTATTTCTTGCCGGGCGCGGCCGGCGCCGCCGGCGCGGTTGGAGCGGTTGGCGCCGCTGCAGGCGTGGCGGCGGCCGCCGGCGCCGGCGCCTCGGTCACCGGAGCGCCCGGTTGCAATTTCAGAAGATTGTCGACGACGACCTTGTCGCCGGAATTCAAGCCGGACAGGATCGTCCAGTCCTTGCCTATCCAATCGCCGGTCTTCACCGGCCGCGCCTGCGCTTTGCCGTCGGCATCGACGGTGAAAACGAGATTGCCCTTCTCGGTCTGGACCACGGCGGCCTGCGGCACGAGAAATACCTTGTCGCGCTCGCCGGCGGTGATCCGGACGGTGACGAATTGCCCCGGGAGCAGGAGCTGGCGCGGATTATCGAACTCGGCGCGCAGTTGCTGCGTGCCCAGCCGTGTATCAATCGCGGACGCGGCAAAGTTGAGCCGTCCCTTCAACGGGTACGGGGACCCGTCGGGAAGGAGCAGCTCCATCACGACCGGCGTCGATCGATTCAGGCGTCCGTCAGGCAGCTTGGCCAGGTCCGCTTCGGCAAGGCTGAAGCGGACCCAGACGGGGGTCACCTGGTTGATTGTCGTCAGCAGGCTGCCGTTGGCGTCGATCGTGATCAGCGTGCCGATTGAATGCTCGGCGCGCCCGGTGACACCGGCCAGCGGCGCGGCGACGCGCGTATACGAGAGATTCAGCTCGGCCTGCCTGATCGACGCGTTGGCCTGTTGAATCGCCGCTTCCGCGAGCTGTCGCGAGGATGTGGCGTCGTCGTATTCCTTGCGGCTCACCGCGCGGTCCTGTACCAGAGGCTTCAATCGCGCCTCTTCGCGCCGCGCCTGGTCGACTTGCGCGGTCGCTTGCGCGAGCTGTGCCCGCGCCTGCGACAGCGCGATTTCGTACGGAGCGCGATCGATCTCGAACAGAGGCGCGCCCTCCTTCGCGGCATCGCCTTCGTTGTAGAACTGCTTTTGCAGGATGCCCGACACGCGGGCGCGCACCTCGACCTGCTTCGATCCTTCGACTTGTCCGACGATGTCGAATCGTATCGGTACCTTGCGCGGCTCGACGGTAAGCATGCGCACGGCGATCGGCGTGGCCGCGGTGACAGCGGGCGCCGCTGCGTCCTTGCCGCATGCGGCGAGGCAACCCAGCACCACCAGCGCTGCACAACGCTTCACTGCGTATGACGATAACAGGCGAAAAAAGGGCATCGATGCATTCCCGGACGGCGGCATGACAGGGATCGAGAAAGACAAACGCGCAGCGCGCTCAAGCGCGCGAGCGGACGATTATATACAATCGCCGAGAGGCCATCAGATGAGGATCCGTCCCATGTTCGTTCGCGCGCTCACCGCTACGCTGGCGGGACTTCTGTTGTCGTTGTCGCTGCCTCTGTTGGGTGCGGAGCAGGCTTATCCGTCCAAGCCGATCCGGCTGGTCGTGCCCTTCCCGGCCGGCGGATCGCTCGACGCCGTCGCCCGCGCGATCGGACAGAAGCTGTCGATCGCCTGGGGACAGCCGGTGATCGTCGACAACCGGCCGGGCGCCGGCGGCAACATCGGTGCCGACCTGGTCGCGAAAAGCGCGCCCGATGGCTACACGATCCTCGAGGGCGCACTGTCGACGCACGCGGTCAACGTCAGCCTGTACAGCAAGATGCCGTACGACCCGATCAAGGACTTCGCGCCGATCACGCTGGTCGCGGTCACGCCGAACGTGCTGGTGCTCAATCCTTCGGTGCCGGCCAATTCGGTCGCCGAGCTGATCGCTTACGCCAAGGCGAATCCGGGCAAGCTCGCATTCGGGTCCGGCAGCAACGGCAGCGCGGGCCATCTAGCCGGTGAATTGTTCAAGACGGAGGCCAAGGTCGACATGGTGCACGTGCCGTACAAGGGCGGCGCCCCCGCGATGCAGGACCTGCTTGGCGGCCAGATCCAGCTGATGTTCGACAACCTGGCCAATTCGATGCAGCAGGTGCGCGCCGGCAAGCTCAAGGCGCTCGCGGTCACGACGGCCAAACGATCGCCTCTGGTCCCCGATCTGCCGACGCTCGCCGAAGCCGGGTTGCCCGGCTTCGATATCTATACCTGGTGGGGCTTCATGGCGCCAGCCGGCACGCCGAAGGAAATCATCGCCAAGTGGAACGCCGAGGTGACGCGCATCCTGAACACGCCGGAAATGCAGGCGTTCTTCGCGCAGCAGGGCGCCGAGCCGGCCCCGACGACGCCCGAGCAGTTCACGGCGCTGATCCAGGGCGAGATTCCGAAGTACGCCAAGATCATCAAGGCGTCGGGCGCGAAGGTCGATTGAACCGGAGACATAGAAGCATTCGAGGCGGAGAAAACATGATGCGAATACTGCAACGCGCGGCGCTGGGCGCGCTCGCCTTACTGCTCGCAGGCGGCGCCTGGGCGCAGGCCTATCCGACCAAGCCGATCCGGCTCGTCGTGCCGTTCCCAGCGGCCGGAACCACCGACATCCTTGCGCGCGAAGTCGCGCAGCGACTCTCAGTGTCGTTCGGTCAATCGGTCATCGTCGACAACCGCCCCGGCGCAGCAGGCAACATCGGCTCGGATATCGTGGCCAAGAGCGCACCGGACGGCTACACACTGCTGATGGGAACGGTCGGAACGCACGCGATCAATCCCAGCCTTTACACCAAGATGCCCTACGACCACGTGAAGGATTTCGTCCCGGTCGTTCTGGTCGCCGGCGTGCCCAACGTCCTCGAGGTCACGCCGAGCCTGCCGGTCAACTCGGTCGCCGATCTGATCAAGCTCGCCAAGGAAAAGCCCGGTCAGCTCAACTTTGCTTCGTCGGGAAACGGGACGTCGATCCATCTTTCGGGCGAGCTTTTCAAGACGATGGCCGGCGTCGACATGATGCACGTGCCCTACAAAGGCAGCGCTCCCGCCGTCACCGACTTGATGGGGGGGCAGGTTCAGTTGATGTTCGACAACCTGCCCTCGTCGCTGGCGCAGATCAAGGCCGGGAAGCTCCACGCGATCGCCGTGACTTCCGCGCAGCGCGCGCCGGCGCTGCCGAACGTGCCCACGATCGCCGAGAGCGGGCTGCCGGGCTTCGAGGCCAGCTCGTGGTTCGGCCTGCTGGCGCCCGCAGGGACGCCGGCGGCGGTCGTCGCGCGGATCAATGCCGAGGTTAACCAATGGCTACAGACCGCCGAGGCGAAAGAGAAGCTGCTCGCGCAAGGCGCTGTCCCGGCGGGCGGCACATCCGAGCAGTTCGCTGCTTATATTCGCGCCGAAACCGAAAAATGGGCAAAGGTAGTGAAGGTTTCGGGCGCGAAGGTCGATTGAGATGGCGTCCTAGCGCAGCCAGACGACCCAGGCGACGACAAGCCAGGCCGCGATCGATGCGATGCCGCCCAGCGGCGTGATCGCGCCGAGCCAGCGCGCCCCGGTGAGTGCAAGCAGGTAGAGGCTGCCGCAAAACAGGATCAGCCCCGCCAGCATCAGCCAGCCCGCGAGGTTCAGCAGCGGCGCGTCCCACTGCAGCATCAGCAAGGCGAGCGCGAACAGGCCGAGCGCGTGCCAGAAATGGTATTGCACGGCCGTCTGGTAGACGGCCAGCATGTCCGGGGCGAGCCGAGACTTCATCGCATGCGCGCCGAATGCGCCGAGCGCGACGGCCGCGGCGAGCGCAAGCGAGGCAACGAGAAGGCAGATCTTGCCGTTCATCACGGTCCGAAGCGCAGGCTAAACGCGCAATTCGTCTACAATGAGGCGCTGGCGCTTCGTACGAGCGCCCAAGCGGTTCTGGCAAGGATAGCACCATGACGATTCAACGCCATCACGTCGGCAAGCGGCTCGCGGATATGGTCGTGCACGGCGGGACGATCTATCTCGCCGGCCAGGTCGCCGACGATCTGAACGCCGACATTACAACGCAGGCGCGGCAGGTGCTGGCGCGCATCGACCGCCTGCTGGCCGAAGCCGGCAGCGGAAAAGACCGCATGCTGTCGGCGACGATCTATCTTCCCGACATGGCCGACTTCGCGGCGATGAATGCGGTGTGGGAAGCGTGGATCGTGCCCGGACAGCCGCCGGCGCGCGCGACCGTGCAGGCGAAGCTTGCCGCCAGCGGCTACAAGATCGAGATCCAGGTCATCGCGGCGCAACAGCCGGTAAGCTCATGAGTGTTCCCTCGACATCGACCGCATCGGTACCGGCAGGGACGCGCGGCGCACCCGCCGGTACGGCGGCGCCCCTGCCCGTCACGCGCGCGATGTTCGACCAGCTGATCGTGCCCTGCTACGCGCCGGCGGCGTTCATTCCGGTGCGCGGCGAGGGCTCGCGCGTCTGGGACCAGCAGGGCCGGATGTACATCGACTTCGCCAGCGGCGTTGCGGTCACCGCGCTGGGTCACTGCCATCCGGCGATGGTCCGCGCGTTGACCGAGCAGGCTCGGACGTTATGGCATGTTTCGAACTGGATGACCAACGAGCCGGCGCTGCGGCTGGCCAAGAAGCTGGTCGATGCGACGTTCGCCGAGCGCGTCTTCTTCTGCAACTCCGGTGCCGAGGCGAACGAGGCGGCGCTGAAGCTCGCGCGGCGTTACGCGCACGATCAGTTCGGGCCGGAGAAGTTTCGCGTCGTCTCGACGCTCAACGCATTCCACGGCCGGACGCTGTTCACGGTGACTGCCGGCGGCCAGGCCAAGTACTCAGCCGGCTTCGGCCCCGCGCCCACCGGGTTCACCCACATCCGATACAACGACGTCGCCGGCCTGGAAGCCGCGTTCGCCGAGGAAGGCGGCGACGACATCTGCGCGGTGATACTGGAACCGATGCAGGGCGAAGGCGGGATGACCCCCGGCACGCCGGAATTCCTGGGCGCCGCGCGTCGATTGTGCGACGAGCACGACGCGCTATTGATCCTGGACGAGATCCAGAGCGGCATGGGCCGCACCGGCGCGCTGTTCTCCTACATGCAAAAGGGCATCGTGCCCGACATCCTGACCAGCGCCAAAGGCCTCGGCGGCGGCTTTCCCGTAGGGGCGATGTTGACCACCAACGAAATCGCAAGCGCGTTTTCGGTCGGCGTGCACGGCACGACCTACGGCGGCAACCCGCTGGCATGCGCGGTGGCCGGCGCGGTGTTCGACGTGATCAACACCGTCGAAGTGCTCGACGGTGTCAAGGCGCGGCACGCGCTGTTCGTCGAAGGGCTGCGCACGATCAACGGCCGGCGCGAGGTCTTCGCCGACATCCGCGGCGAAGGCGTATGGATCGGCTGCGAGCTCTCGCCGCGCTGGCACGGCAAGGCCGCCGACGTGATGCGCGCCGCGAGCGACGCAGGGCTGATCGTGCTGATGGCCGGTCCCGACGTCATCCGCATCGCCCCGTCGCTGGTGATCAGCCTCGACGAAATCCTCGAGGGACTGGCACGGCTCGAAACCGCGCTGGGCAAGGCGCTCAACTGAGCGGTGGCGGCGGGCGGCGGCGCACGGTGACGCGAACGCCAGATTCCGCCGCGCGCTGATGTTCACCTTCCGACCGATCGAGCAAGCGGACCTGTCTGCGCTGTTCGCGCTGTCGGAAAAAAGCGGCACGGGGTTGACGAGCCTGCCGGCCAATGCCGAGCGGCTGGGCTCGCGCATCGAGCGCTCTCTCGCGTCGTTCGCCGGAAATGCCGCCAGCGCCGACGCCTGCTATGTGTTCGTGCTGATCGACACCGCAACGCAAGGCGTCGTCGGCATCAGCGCGATCGAGGCCGCGGTAGGGCTCGCCGAGCCCTGGTACAACTACCATCTTGGCACGCAGGTGCACGCCTCGCGCGAGCTCGGCGTCTATACCAGCGCGCCGACCTTGTTCCTGAGCAACGATCACACCGGGAACAGCGAGCTGTGCTCGCTGTTTCTGGACGCGCGCTATCGCCATGGCAAGAACGGGCCGCTGCTCGCCAAGGCGCGTCTGTTGTTCATCGCCGAGTTCGCCGACCGCTTCGCCCCGAAGATCATCGCCGAAATGCGCGGGCGCCTCGACGCCGACGGCAAGAGCCCGTTCTGGGAAGGGCTGGGCCGCCACTTCTTCACCATCGAGTACTCGCGCGCCGACTATCTGACCGGCATCGGCCAGAAGGCATTCATCGCCGAGCTGATGCCGCGCCACCCGGTGTATACGACGTTGCTGCCGGCGGACGCGCGGGCGGCCATCGGTGAAGTCCACGCCGATACGATGCCCGCGCGGGCGATGCTCGAATCGGAAGGATTCCGCTACGAGGGTTACGTCGACATCTTCGATGCGGGTCCGACGCTCGAGTGCTTTCGCGATGACATCCATGCGGTGCGGCAATCGCAGGTCCTGCCGGTCAGCGTCGGCGAGGCGGACCCTGTGCCGGACAGCTTGAGCGAAGACGTTCTGTGGCTGGTCGCGAGCCGCAATTTCGCCGCATTCCGCGCGATCCTCTGCCCGGCACCGGCGCGCATCGCGCAATTTCCGCTGTTGCCGCATGCGGCCGAGGCACTCGGTGTGCGCGCCGGCGACTCGGTGCGCGCGGTTCCCCTGTCGCCGCGCGATCGCTAGCGCGCCGGGTCCGGACCCCACCGATGCCGAAGCACGAAGCGGCCGCCGTCGAGGCCAATTTCGACGGCCTGCCCGGTCCGACGCACAACTACAGCGGGCTCGCGACCGGGAATCTCGCGTCGGAACGCAACCGCAGCTCGGTCGCCAACCCCCGGCTCGCCGCGCTGCAGGGACTGGCCAAAATGAAGGCGCTCGCCGACCGCGGCTACCCGCAGGCGGTGCTGCCGCCGCACGAGCGGCCCGACCTGGCGGCGCTGCGCGCTCTGGGCTACGCCGGCGATGACGCCTCGGTCATCGCGCGCGCCGCGCGCGACGACTCGCCGCTGCTCGCGGCGTGCTCGTCCGCTGCCGCGATGTGGGCCGCCAACGCTGCCACCGTCAGCCCGTCGGCCGACACCGCCGACCGCCGCGTGCATTTCACGCCGGCCAACCTGAGCTCGCACTTCCACCGCGCAATCGAAGCGCCGACGACGACGCGGGTGCTGCGTGCGATCTTCGCCGACGAGGCTCGGTTTGCCGTCCACGATCCGCTGCCGGCCGCGGCTCAATTCGGCGACGAAGGCGCGGCCAACCACACCCGATTCGCCTCGGACCCGGCCGCGCCCGGCATCGAGCTCTTTGTCTATGGCCGGGTCGCCTACGCGACGGCGGCGAGCCCGCCATTGCGCTTTCCGGCACGCCAGACGCGCGAAGCCTCGCAGGCGATCGCGCGGCGCCACGGCCTCGACCCGGCGCGCATCTTGTTCGCCCAGCAAAGCCCGGCAGCGATCGACGCCGGCGTGTTCCACAACGACGTGATCGCCGTCGGCAACGATGCGGTGCTGTTCTGTCACGAAAGCGCGTTCGTCGAGCAGGAAGCCTTGCTCGCCGAGCTCTCGGCGGCCGTCGGCGCGGCATTTACGCCGATCGTCGTTCGCGCGGCGGAAGTAAGCGTCGAGCGCGCGGTGACGACCTATCTGTTCAACAGCCAGCTATTGACGCGCGCCGATGGCGGCATGCTGCTGGTCGCACCGGCCGAATGCGCCGAGGATCCGTCGGTCGGCGCGTATCTGGCGCGCCTCGTCGCCTCGGGCGGACCGATACGGGAAATCCTGAGCTTCGATCTGCGGCAGAGCATGAGAAACGGCGGCGGCCCGGCGTGCCTGCGTCTGCGCGTCGCGCTCACCGCCGCCGAACGCGCAGCGATCCGCGCGAACGTGTGGCTGGACGATGCGCTGCATGCGGCGCTGGTCGGCTGGGTCGAGAAAAATTATCGCGACCGGCTCTCGCCGGCAGATCTCGCCGACCCGGCCTTGCTCGTCGAAGGACGGCGCGCGCTGGACGAGTTGTCTGCGCTGCTTCGACTGGGCAGCGTCTACCCGTTCCAGCGCAGCGCCTGAATCCCGATCGCGCGCGCCAGGCGGGCCGTCACGCACCGTGAGCGGCGAGGCGGAACAGCAGCGGCACCTCGAGCGTCTTGGCATGCGAGACGCCATGCGCCCACAGCCCGTCCTCGCCCCAGCAGTCGCCGTGGTCGGCGCAAACGATCACCGTGCCGTCGGTGAAACGCTCGAGCAACGGCACCAGCGCCGCATCGCAGTATTCGATGCATGCGATCTGCCGCCGCCTCGCCTCGGCGGCGTCATTGTTGTCGCCGAACGGCACGCTGGGATTGTAGCCGCGATCCCACGACGCACCTTCGTGCCAGTACGGTAGATGGGTCTCGGCCAAGTTGAGAAAGACGAACGGCGGCGCGTCCGGCTTGACCTTCTGCAGCGTGCTTTCGATCCATTTGATCTGTTTTTTCAGATGTGCTCCGCCGGCAAAGCCGAAGGCGTCGAAGTCTTGGCTTAACACTCGGCCGGTCGGATACTCGGGATTGAACCAGTTCACCGCACCGCTGCCGATCGTCCGGTAGCCGCGATTCTTCAGACCGTCGATGACGTTGCGTCCGTTCAGCGTCATATACGGCGTGACGACGCCGGGATCACCGCCGCCATCCATGCGAAAGATCTTTCCGTACTTCGGATTCACGTAGGGCTCGCGGCGCAGCGGGTCGCCGGGCGTGAATCCCATGAAAAACGCCGCGTGCGAGGCGAAGGTGAAATGCGAAGGCGCCTGGGCGCGGACCAGCGGGCCGATCGCGCTCAGGTTCGGTGTCTTCGCCTCGACAAAGGTGTCGTAGCGGCATGAGTCGAGCGTGACGAATAAGATGGGTGGCAGCATGATGTTCGGGGCTGGCAGCGCGGCGTTTGGACGCGACCTGGCCGCGAATTTTACCGCAGCGGGCGGCACGAGGTGGCGCGAGCGCCGCCTCGTGTGCTAGTCGATCAGCGGGTCAGGCAGCGCGCGGTGCCGGCGCACCGGCGACCAAAGCACCGCGGCGGCCGACAGCAGCAGCCCGAGCACGCCGACGACGAGCAACGTCGACCGCAAGCCGATCTGGCTCGCCAGCGCACCCCCGACCAGCGAACCGATCGGCGCGGACGCGACGGTGACAAAGCGCATCGTCGCGGTCATGCGTCCGAGCAGCCGGTCGGGCGTGATCGCCTGCCGCAGCGACAGATAGTTGATCGCGTACAGGATCGCGCCGAAGTCAAATACCAGCATCGCCACGCCGAGCAGCAAGCCCGCGAGCCACGGCGGTCCGCTGATCAGGCCGTACGCCTGCCAGCCGAACGCCGACAGAATCAGCCCATGGACGATCACCGGCCCGATACCGAACCGCGCCGACAAGCGCTCGGCCAAAGCCGACGCGAGCACACACCCGGCGCCGCCGAAGACGAAGGCCAGGCCGATCGCTCCGGCCGACAGGCCGAGTTCGCGCGTCGCGAACAGGATCAGCACCGCGACCTGCATGTGATGCAGGAACTGCCATATGCCCGCCAGCCAGGCGAGACCCCACAGCGTCCTGTTCCCCCAGACGAGCTTCAACCCCTCGCCGATCTCGCGCCAGACGCCGCCGTTGGCGCCATCGCGTGCGACATCGCTGGGGGCCTTGATCCGGCGCAGCATCAGGGCGGAGGCGAAAAACGTCATCGCATCGAGCGCGATGGCGAACGGCGCGGTCAGCACATGGATCAGTCCGCCGGCGATACCGGGACCGATCAGCGCCGCCGAGGTTTCGCCCAACGTCACCTTGGCATTGGCCTCGACCAGGCGCTTGCGGCCCGCCATTTGCGCCAGCAACACCTGGTAGGCGGCGCCACCGACGACGTTCTGCATGCCGCACAGGAATCCGACGGCAAACAGGATCTCCATCGACAACACGCCGAACCATGCGGCGACCGGGATCGCGAGCAGCGCGATGCCCCGCCCGACGTCCGCGGCGATGATCACCGGCAGCTTGCGCACGCGGTCGAGCAGCACGCCCGCGTGCAGGCTGAACAGCGCGAACGGCAGCGTCTCGAGCGCGACCAGGATGCCCATTTGCATCGGCGTCGCGTTGAGCAGCAGTGCCGCGGTCAACGGCAGCGCCAGATTGGTGATCTGCGCGCCGAACGAAGTGACGGTCAGCGACAGCCAAAGCCTCCGGAAGCTCGCGGAAAGCCAAAGGCCGCCGAAGCTGCGGCGAAACCAGTGCTGTAATTTATCGGTATCGTTCATCATCGTTTCCTCCGGCCGCGGCTTATCAAAAGCGCGGCCGCCGGTCTATCGCCACCGGCGAGAAACGAAACGCGGGAAAACCCCGGATCCCGATTCCCGCCGAGCCCGGCGGGAACGCCCGGGCTAAGGTCGCGGCAGCGGCGTCCCCGACCCAAAGCCGGGGAAATGCGCGCCGGAAGGAAACTCTCCTGCGAACGCGCGCGCCGCGATCGCAATCGCGGTGACGAAGGTCGTCGGCGTTCTGGTCATGGCAGGATCATCCCTGAAGAGTGGTTGAAGTCGACGCCAGTGTACGCGAGATCTGCGAGGCGACGCAATCGCAGCGCGCGAGATTGTCGCGATTCAACGCCCGAGTGTCGTATTTGCGTAACGACACGCGGCACGTCGCCCCGCGCAAGCGTCGCCCCGGCGCAGGCCGGGGCCCAATCAGCGATGTTGGCGGGCGCGTGATCGCAACTTGGATCCCGGCCTTCGCCGGGATGACGAGATCGACGTGCTACTTGGATCCCGGCCTTCGCCGGGAGACGGTCACCCGCCTGCCGCCCTGCGCTTCATATCGATGTCGTAGTACTGCCAGGGATGCACGTAGAACGTATTGTATTTATAGCCTTGCACCCACGGCTGCACGAGGATGGTTTCGCGCCGATAGACGCTCAGCTGCCACGGCGCGTAGGCGGTGACGAGCTCGGACAGGCGGTGAAACATTTTCAGGCGCTCCGGGCCCTCCGGCATCAAACGGGCGCGGCCGAACAGCGCGTCGAATTCGGGCAGGCGGAAGCGCGCGAGATTCTGATCGCCGGCGTTCGGCCCATAGAGCAGATCGAAGAATCCGACGCCGTCCGGCGTCGAGCTCGTATTGGCCAAGGTCCACATCTGCAGCTTGCCGGCGCGCCCCATCTTGAACAGATCCGGCCACTTCTGCTTGACGAATTCGACCCGCAGGCCGACCGCGGCGAGGCTCTTTTGCCACAGCTCGTCGTACAACCGGTCACTGCTCGACGGCGGCGAGGCCAGCGACAGGACCAGCGGCTTGCCGTCCGGCAAATCGCGCCAGCCGTCGCCGTCGCGATCGATGTAGCCGAACTTGTCGAGCAGCGCCTTTGCGCCGGCGACGTCGTAGCGCACGTAACCCCGAAAATTCGGATCATGGCCTTCTACATTAGGAGGCAACGGCTGCGTCGACGGCTCGGCCTGGCCCTGGCGCGCGATGCGTATGTCCTCGTCGACGTTGTAAGCCATGCTGATCGCGCGGCGCAGCGCGATCCTCTCGGTGGTCAGCCCGCCGACCACCGGGTCCTCCATGTTGAAGTAGGTGTAGACGACCGCGGGCTGGATGCCGGTGCCCACGCGGATGCCGCGCTTGGCGAGTTCGGGCTTGAGCTTCTGGTCCGGATTCAGCACGTTCCAGATCAGCTCGTTGGGTATCTGCAGATAGTCGAGATCCCCGCCCTGGAACGCGAGCAGTCGCGGATTCGATTCCTCCATGATGCTGATTTCGATCCGCCCGATCATCGGGATCTTTTTGCCGCGCATCGTCGCGAGCAGCGCCTTGTCGGCCAGATCGGTGCTGTCGGGATAGCTCTGGTCGCGAAAGTCCGGATTCGCCTCCAGGGTGATGCGCTGCCCGCGGCGCCACTCCTTCAACCGGTACGGCCCCGAGCCGACCGGGTTGGCCATCGCCCAGCCGTTGGCGTCGCCATAGGCTTCGATGACTTCGCGCGCGACCGCGGCGGTATTGATCGTCGTCAGGTCGGACAGCAGCGAATACTCGGGTTGGTCGAACTTGAGCCGGATCGTGTACCGGTCGATCGCCTGCAGGCCTTCGATCGGTGCATCGTAGTCGAATCGGCCTCCGGGCTTTTTGGCGGCCGCGATCGGCGCCGCGATGCCGCTCAACTTGCCCTCGAGCACCGCCAGCGCCGGCGAGCGCATCTTCGGGTCGAGGATGCGCTTCCACGCGTAGACGAAATCTCCGGCCGTGAGCTCGCGCTTTTTTCCCTTGAACGCCGGATCGTCGGCGAAGTAGATGCCCGGGCGAACCTTGATCATCCAGGTCTTGCCGTCGGCCGACACATCGGGCAACGCCATCGCGACGCTCGGCACCAGCTTGTAGGGACGCGCCAGCAGATCATAGACGTAGAGCGTGTCGAACATCGCCCGGTTGACGTATTGCGAATACAGATCGTTGACCGCCGCCGGATCGAAGCCCGTCTCGGCGATCGGCAGGGCGACGTGCAGGACCTTGTCCGGATCGGCAGCGTGCGCATCCAGACTTGCAGAAAGCGCCAGCACGACGGCGAAACCGCGCGCAAGAGTTGCGAAGCGACGGAGCGCGTTGGTACTCGCGATCATCGGGTGCTCATTTGACCGCGGACGCGCGGCGCGCCATATCGATGTCGAGATATTGCCAGGGATGCTGCTGGATCGGGTTGTACTTGTATCCGAGCAGCCAGGGCTGCACCAGCGCGTTCTCGTAGCGATAGACCGTCACCGCCCACGGCACATAGATGCCGATCAGATCGGTCATGCGCTGCATCAGCTTGTCGCGTTCGGGACCTTCCGCCAGCGAACGCGCCTGCACGTAGAGCCGGTCGTATTCCGGCAGCTTGAAACGCGTCAGGTTCGAGAACCCGGCGTTTTCGCCGTACAGCAGCGAGAGGAAGGTGAAGCCCTCGGAAGTGACGCTGATGTTTGACGCCTGCCACATCTGCAATTGTCCGAGGCGGGCCGCCTTCAACTGGTCGGGCCACTTCTGCTTCGAGAATTCGACGCGAAGGCCCAATGCCGTGAGATTGCGCTGCAACAGCTCGTCCTGCTGCCGCGCCAGCCCCTCCGGCGGCGACGAAAAGCGCAAGGTCAGCGGCCGCCCATCGGGCGCCTCGCGCAGGCCGTCGCCGTCGCGATCGACGTAGCCGAACTTGTGGAGCAGCGCGCGAGCTCCTGCCACGTCGTGGCGGATGTACTTCTCGAGCTTCGGATTGTGCCCGCTGACGTTAGGCGGAATGAACTGCGTCGCGCGCCGCGCCTGGCCGTGGCGGATCACGCGGGCGTCCTCTTCCGCGTCGTAGGCCATCGCGATCGCGCGGCGCAGCGCGATCCTGTCGTTGTCGTAGCCACCGACGACCGGGTCTTCCATGTTGAAGGCGAGGCCGGTAACCACCGGCTGCGCGTCGCGTTCCAGCCGAATGCCTCGCTGCACAAACCGTTCCTTGAGCTTGTTGCCCGGATCGAGCACGTTGCTCGCCAGGTCCGGCGGCACCAGCAGGTAGTCCTGCCGGTCCTGCTCGAACGAAAGCAGGCGCGGATTGGCTTCCTCGATGACGCTGATCTCGATCTGGCCGATCATCGGTATTCGCTTGCCGGCGAGCTTTTGCGCCAGCGCACGGTCGGCCGGATCGCTGCTTGCCGGATAGAGGTCCTCGCGAAAACCCGGATTGGCTTCGAGCACGATACGCTGGCCGCGGCGCCATTCCTTCAGCCGGTACGGACCGGTGCCGACCGGATTCGCCATCGTCCATCCGTTGCCATCGCCATAGGCTTCGACGACTTCGCGCGCGACCGCGGCGCTGCCGCTGGCGGTCAGGTTCGACAGAAGCTCGGCGTCGGGGAAGTTGAGTTTGAAACGCAGCGTATAGCGATCGATGGCGTCCAAGCCTTCGACCGGCGTGTCGTAATCGAACTTGCCGGTTTGCTTGGCCTTGGCGACGACGGCATCGGCGCCGACAAAACGCCCTTCGTACAGGCCGCTGCTGTTCGAGCGCATCGCCGGATCGAGCGTGCGCTTGAGCGCGTAGACATAGTCGCCGGCGGTGAGCTCGCGGCGGCGGCCCTTGAAGACCGGGTCGTCGGCAAAGTAGATGCCCGGGCGCACGCGCATTGTCCAGGTCAACCGGTCGGCGGACATTTCGGGCAACGCCGCTGCGGTGTTGGGCGCCAGCCTGAACGGCCGTGCCAGATAGTCGTACTTGTACAGCGGATCGAAGATCGTGCGATTGACGTAGTTCGAATAGGCGTCGCCCGCCGCCTGCGGGTCGAAGCCGGTTTCGGCCACCGGGATCGCCACGCGCAGCACCTTGGCGGAATCCGCGGCGTACGCCGGCGCGAACGCCGCCGCGATCGCCGCGGAAAGCAACACCGCGAGCGCCGCCGCGATGGCGCGCCCGCACGGCGAGCGCATCGGCACGTTAAAGCAGCTTTTCGATGTCGGCGGCGATCGCCTCGGGCTCGACCTTCGGGGCGTATCGCTCGACGACCTTACCGTTGCGGTCGACCAGGAACTTGGTGAAGTTCCACTTGACCGCCTCCGAGCCCAGCAAGCCGGGCTTGGCTGTCTTCAGGTACTCGTACAAAGGCGCGGCGTTCTTGCCATTGACGTCGATCTTGGCGAACATCGGAAAAGTCACGCCGTAGTTGACTTCGCAGAACGACTCGATCTCTTCCTCCCCTCCGGGCTCCTGCGCGCCGAACTGGTTGCAGGGAAAGCCCAGCACTTCCAGCCCGCGCGCGTGCATTTTCTTGTACAGCGTCTCGAGGCCCTTGTACTGCGGCGTGAATCCGCATTGGCTCGCGGTGTTGACGATCAGCAACACCTTGTCCTTGTACTGGCCAAGCGACTGCGGCTTGCCGTGGATATCGGTCATCGAAAAATCGTAGACGCCTGTCATCGCAGTCTTTCGGAAAAATGGATGGCAAGATTATGCGCTGCCGGCATCCGGCTTGCGAGCGCCCGCTTCGCCGGTCCGGTTTCGCGGCGCGCCGAAGCCGCCGCCGCCAGGGGTCTGGACCACGAAGACGTCGCCGGTGCGCATCTCGACCTGGAAGGTCGCGCCGAATTCCTCTTTGTCGCCGCCGCTGCGCTCGACCCAGTTCCGTCCAGGCTCGCCCGCGCTGCCGCCGGCCAGGCCGAACGGCGGCACCCGCCTGCGGTTGGCGAGCATGACCGCGGTCATCGGCTCGAGGAAACGGACGCGGCGCTCGCCGCCGTCGCCACCGCGGTGCGCCCCGGCGCCACCGCTGCCGGGACGAATGCGAAACTCGTCGAGCCGGACCGGAAAGCGCCATTCGAGCACCTCCGGATCGGTCAGACGCGAGTTGGTCATGTGCGTCTGCACGACGCTCTCGCCGTCGAAGTCCGGCCCGGCGCCCGAACCGCCGGAGATCGTCTCGTAATACTGGTAGGTGTCGTTGCCGAAGGTGAAATTGTTCATCGTGCCCTGTGCCGCGGCGAGGACGCCGAGCGCGCCGTAGAGCGTGTCGGTGATCGCCTGCGACGTTTCGACGTTGCCGGCGACGACCGCGGCCGGATACCGGGGCGCGAGCATCGATCCTTCCGGAATGACGATGTCGAGCGGCTTCAGGCAACCCGCGTTCATCGGAATCTCGTCGTCGACCAGCGTGCGAAAGACGTACAGCACCGCAGCCTTGCATACCGCCGACGGAGCGTTGAAATTGGTCGGCTGTTGCGCACTGGTCCCGGTGAAATCGATCAACGCTTTGCGCCCTGCCTTGTCGATCGCGATCGTGACGACGATTTTGGCGCCGCTGTCCATCTCGTATTCGAAATGGCCGTCGGTCAATACGTCGAGCACGCGGCGCACCGCCTCCTCCGCATTGTCCTGCACGTGCTTCATATAGGCGCGCACGACCGGCAGGCCGAAATGCGCGACCATCCGCTTGAGCTCGTCGATGCCCTTCGCGCACGCCGCGACCTGTGCCCGCAGGTCGGCGAGGTTCTGGCCGATGTTGCGCGACGGATACCGTCCGGAGCCGAGGATCGCGCGCATTTCGTCGTCGAGAAAGCGCCCTTGCGCAACCAGCTGCACGTTGTCGAGCAGCACGCCCTCCTCGTCGACGTGGGTGGAATCCGGCGGCATCGATCCCGGCGTGGTCCCTCCGATGTCGGCATGATGGCCGCGCGACGCGACGTAGAACTCCGGGCGACCGGCATCTGCTCCGCGACCGGCATCGCTCGCTTCGTCCAGAAACACCGGTGCGATCACCGTGACGTCGGGCAGATGCGTGCCGCCGTTGTACGGCGCATTGAGCACGAACACGTCGCCCGGCTGCATCGTGCCGGCACGGCGATCGATGATCGTCCGAACGCTCTCTCCCATCGAGCCCAGGTGCACCGGCATGTGCGGAGCGTTGGCGATCAGGTTGCCTTCGGCGTCGAACAGCGCGCACGAGAAATCCAGCCGCTCCTTGATGTTGACCGAGTACGCGGTATTGGCGAGCGTCACGCCCATCTGCTCGGCGATCGCCATGAAAAGGTTGTTGAACACCTCGAGCAGCACCGGGTCGGCGCTGGTTCCGATCGCATGCGCGCGCTCGACCGGCGTCGTCCGCTCGAGCACCAGGTGATCGCGGGCGGTCAGCGTCGCCCGCCAGCCGGGCTCGATCACCGTCGTCGCGTTTCTTTCGGCGACGACCGCGGGGCCGGCGATCGCGTCTCCGGGCCGCAGCTCGGCGCGGGCATAGACCGGCGCCTGGTGCCATGCGCCGCCGGTGTATACGCGGTTGATCGTCGCGGCTCGCAATGCGCCGGCGCGCGGCGGGAACGTTGGCGTGGTCTCGTCGGTCTTCGCCGCTGCGCCGATCGCCTCGACCGCGGCAGCTTCGATGATCAGCGCCTTGCCCGGCATCAGGAACCCGTATTGCGTCCGGTAGCGTTGCTCGAAGTCGGCGACCAGCGCTGCAACGTCGGGGCGGCGTATCGCACCGGGCGGCGCCGGTCCGGCCGCGGAATCGGCGCCGAATCCGATTTCCAGTGTGGTATCGGTACCGTCGTATTTGAGATGCAGCGAGCGCTTCACGGCGATCGCGCGGGCGGCGATGCCTTGTGCGGCGACCTCGTCGCGAGCGACCCGCCCGAGCTCGTCGAACACCGGCTCGGCGTCGGCGAGCGCTGCCGCCGACAACGGCGCCTCGACCGCGCGCTGTCGCAGCGCGCGCACATCGGCAAGCCCCATCCCGTACGCGGACAGCACGCCGGCCAACGGATGGATGAATACACGCGTCATGCCCAGCGCGTCGGCGACGGCACAGGCGTGCTGGCCGCCGGCACCGCCGAAGCAGCACAGCGTGTACTCGGTGACGTCGTAACCACGCTCGACCGAGATGTGCTTGATCGCGTGCGTCATGTTGTCGACGGCGATCTGCAGAAAGCCCTCGGCGATCGCTTCCGGCGTTCGCCGGTGTCCGGACCTGGCGGCGACGTCGCCCGCCAGTGCGGCGAAGCGCTCGTGCACGACGGAGGCATCGAGCGGCAGATCGCCTTGCGGGCCGAACACGCGCGGGAACAATGCGGGATCGATCTTGCCGACCATCAGATTGCAATCGGTGACGGTCAGCGGACCGCCGCGGCGATAGCACGCCGGTCCCGGATTGGCGCCGGCTGATTGCGGCCCCACGCGAAAGCGCGCGCCGTCGAAGGTGCAGATCGAGCCGCCGCCGGCGGCCACCGTATGAATGCGCATCATCGGCGCGCGCAACCGCACGCCGGCGACTTCGGTGACAAACGCGCGCTCGTACTCGCCCGCGTAATGCGTGACATCGGTCGAGGTGCCGCCCATGTCGAAGCCGATGATCCGGTCGAATCCCGCCTGCCGCGAGACCTGCACTGCGCCGACGATGCCCCCGGCGGGACCCGACAGGATCGCGTCCTTGCCCTGGAAGCGGTGCGCGTCGGTCAGGCCCCCGCTCGACTGCATGAATTGCAGCCGCGGTCCTTCGGCACTCGAAGAGCGCGACGGCCCGAGCAGGTCGCGCTCGACCTCGCCGACATAGCGGCGCAGGATCGGCGAGAGGTAGGCATCGACCACCGTCGTGTCGCCGCGCGAGACCAGCTTCATCAGCGGGCTCACTTCGTGGCTCGCCGAAATCTGCGTATAACCGATCGTCCGCGCCAGCGCCGCGAGCCGTTGCTCGTGCTCCGGATAGCGGTAGGCATGCATCAGCACGATCGCGCAGGCGCGCATGCCATCGGCGTACGCGGCGCGCAGCGCGACTTCCGCCGCGGCGAGATCGAGATCGCGTATGAGCTCGCCATGCGCGCCGACACGCTCGTCGATCTCGATCGCGCGCTCGTAGAGCATCGTGGGCAGCACGATGCGCCGCACGAACAGCTTCGGCCGGTTCTGGTAAGCGATGCGCAACGCATCACCGAAGCCGCGGGTGATCGCCAGCACTGTGCGTTCGCCTCGGCGCTCGAGCAGCGCGTTGGTCGCGACCGTCGTGCCCATTTTGACGGCTTCGATCGTCTGCACCGGAATCGGCGCGCCGGGCGGCAGCGCCAGCAGCTCGCGAATGCCCGCGATCGCAGCGTCGCTGTAACGCTCGGGGTTCTCGGACAGAAGCTTGTGCGTCGCGAGCGTGCCGTCCGGCCGCCGCGCGACGATGTCGGTGAACGTGCCGCCGCGGTCGATCCAGAATTGCCAGCGAGCCAGCGTGGAGTCGGTCATCGAAAGTTGCAGATCGGGCCGGGTGCGGAAAGCCGCAACCGGCGGCCGCGGCGATGCCATTATATCGACGGCGGGCACCGCGCCGCGCCGTTTCACGCCGCCGGGGGGATGTGATACAAATGCAAGGCTTTGCGCCCGGCGGCGGTTCGTTCGCGCGGACGTGCTCCTTCTCCGACTACCGCCTCGAACCGCAGGAGAGTCCCCATGAAACCGATCCATGTCGTCATCGCCGCATTCGGCCTGTCTCTGGCCGTAGGCGTCGCGGCGCAAACCAAATGGGACATGCCGACCGCCTATCCGGCCTCCAATTTCCACACCGAGAACATCGCGCAGTTCGTCGCCGAAGTCGACAAGGCAACCGGCGGCAAGCTCAAGATCACCGTGCACGCCAACGCGTCGCTGTTCAAGGCGAACGAAATCAAGCGTGCGGTGCAAGGCAACCAGGCGCAGGCAGGCGAGATACTGCTGGTCAATTTCGAAAATGAAGACGCGTTGTACGGGTTGGACGGCGTGCCTTTCCTGTCCACCGGCTACGCCGAGGCGATGAAGCTTTACAAGGCACAGCGCAAGTCGATCGAAGACCGGCTGGCGAAGCAGGGCATCAAGCTGTTGTACGCGGTGGCATGGCCGCCGCAGGGCATCTTTACCAACCGGAGCTTGAACAGCGCGGCCGACATGAAGGGCCTCAAATGGCGCGCGTATAGCCCCGCGACGTCGCGCATCGCCGAGCTGGTCGGCGCCCAGCCGGTAACCGTGCAGGCGGCCGAGCTCACCCAGGCGCTGGCCACCGGCGTCGTCGACTCCTACATGTCGTCGTCGTCGACCGGCTTCGACTCCAAGACCTACGAGAGCATCAAGAATTTCTACGACACGCAGGCCTGGCTGCCGAAGAACGCCGTGATCGCCAACCAGCAGGCGTTCGACGCGCTGGACAAGGCGACGCAGGATGCCGTGCTCAAGGCGGCCGCCGACGCCGAGGTGCGCGGCTGGAAGGCGTCGGAAGAAAAGAATGGCTGGTACATCGATCAGCTCAAGCAAAAAGGGATGAACATCGTCAAGCCAAGTCCGCAGTTGAGCGCCGACATGCGGAAGGTCGGCGACGTGATGCTCCAGGACTGGCTCAAGAAGGCCGGGAGCGACGGGCAGGCGGTCGTCGACGCTTACCGCAAGATGTGACGACGCTATGCGCAGGAAGCTCGATGCACTGTACGACGCCGCCGCCTATCTGGCGGCGTTGTTTCTCATAGGTACGCTGCTGATGGTGCTGCTGGGGATCTTCGGCCGGCTGCTGAGCTTTCAGGTTCGCGGCACCGATGCCTACGCCGGTTACCTGATGGCGGGCGCCGGGTTCCTGGCGCTGGCGCACACGCTGATGCGCGGCGAGCACATCCGCGTCACCCTGGTGCTAGAGCATGCCGGCGTCGCCGGCAAGCGATGGCTCGAGCGATGGTCGCTTGCGATCGCCCTGCTGCTGTCCGTCGCGTTCGCCTGGTACAGCATTCGCCTTGCGTGGCAGTCGTACGCGTTTCACGACATGTCGACCGGCAACGATGCGACGCCGTTGTGGATTCCGCAACTTTCGATGGCCGCAGGGAACGTCGTCCTGGCGATCGCGTTCGTCGATCTGCTGCTGGGCGCGATCTACGGCGGTCGTGCGCCCGCGACGCGGGTCGACGAGCCGGCGCACGTCGAATAGCGCGATGGACCTGCTGATCACGACGCTGTTGATCGTCGCGCTGTTCCTGCTCCTCGGCAGCGGTGTCTGGATAGGCATTGCGCTGGCCGGGGTCGCATGGATCGGCATGGAGTTGTTCTCGGCGCGTCCCGCCGGCGACGCGATGGCGGTGACGATCTGGGGCTCGGCGTCGTCATGGACCTTGACCGCACTGCCGCTGTTCATTTGGATGGGCGAGATCCTGTTCCGGACCAGGCTGTCCGAGGACATGTTCAAGGGCCTCGCGCCCTGGCTCGAACGCGTACCCGGGAGGCTGCTGCACACCAATATCATCGGCTGCACGATCTTCGCCGCCGTGTCGGGATCATCGGCGGCGACCTGCGCGACGATCGGCAAGATGACCCTGCCCGAGTTGAAAAGCCGCGGCTATCCGGACGCCATCACGATCGGCACGCTCGCCGGCGCAGGCACGCTGGGCCTGTTGATTCCACCGTCGATCATCATGATCGTCTACGGCGTCGCGGCCAATGTCTCCATTTCGCATCTGTTTATCGCCGGCGTGATTCCCGGTCTGCTGCTGGCCTCGCTGTTCTCCGGCTATGTCGTCGTGTGGGCGCTTCTGCACCGGGACCAAGTCCCGACCATCGTCGAGCGGACGACAATCGCGCAAAAGCTCCGTGCCTCGCGGCATCTGATCCCGATCGTTCTCCTGATCGCGCTGGTGCTGGGATCGATCTACGCGGGCGTCGCGACGGCCACCGAGGCGGCCGCCTTCGGCGTCGTCGGCGCCCTGCTGATCTCGGCCGCGCAGGGCTCGCTCAACTGGACCACGTTCCGCGTCAGCACGCTTGGCGCTACGCGGCTTTATTGCATGATCGCGCTGATCCTCGCCGGCGCGTCGTTCCTGACCTTGGCGATGGGCTACATCGGCTTGCCGCGCCACTTGGCCGAGTGGATCGGCGGGCTCGGCCTGTCGCAGCTGTCGCTGATTGTCGCGCTGATGATCTTCTACATCATCCTCGGCTGTTTTCTCGACGGCATTTCGATGGTCGTGCTGACGATGGGCGTGATATTGCCAACGGTTGAAAAAGCGGGTATCGATCTGGTCTGGTTCGGCATCTTTATCGTGCTGGTGGTCGAGATGGCTCAGATAACGCCCCCGGTCGGCTTCAACCTGTTCGTCTTGCAGGGGATGACGCACAGGCAGATCACGTGGATCGCCCGCCAGGCGCTGCCGATGTTCTTTCTGATGATCGCAGCGACGCTGCTGATCTACTTTGTGCCGCAGCTGGTCACCTTCCTGCCGCACCAGATGAAGTTCCAATGACACTCGTCGGCGAAAACAACCCGTATGCGGCAAAGCTAGCCGCGCCGTTCGCCGTGCTCGGCATCCGCACGTCGGGCGGCGCGATCACCGGCATCGAATACCTGCCGAAGGACGAGCGTGCGCAGGCGCCTGCCAATGCGCTCGCCGCGCGAGCGTGCCGCCAGCTCCAGCGCTATTTCGCCGATCCCGAATTCCGCTTCGCGCTGCCGCTCTCCCCGGCCGGCACCGCATTCCGCCGCAAGGTCTGGGACGCACTGGCGGACATTCCGGTCGGCGAGTCGCGCACCTACGGCGAGCTTGCGCGCAGCCTCCATACGGCGCCGCGCGCGGTGGGCGGGGCTTGCGGCGCCAACCCGATCGCGCTGATCATTCCCTGCCATCGCGTCGTCGGCAGCCAGGGCTCGCTGGGGGGCTTCATGGGTGCGACCGACGGCGACCCGATCGCAATCAAGCGCTGGCTGCTGGCGCACGAAGGCTATCGCTTCGGCCAATAAGCTTATGCGGACCGCAGCCGAACTGATCGACGCGTTCTGCGACCAGGTCTGGCTGCAGGACGGGCTCGCCGCATCGAGCCTCGCGAGCTACCGGCGCGATCTCACCGCCTGGTCGGCATGGCTCGAACGCCACGCGCACAAAAGGCTGCTGGCGGCCGAGCGCACCGACGTCGAGGCCTTTCTCGCCGCACAATTCCAGACCAAGGCGAAGATCGCCTCGATCAACCGGCGACTGTCGACCTTGCGCCGCTTTTATCGGCTGCATGCGGCGCAGGCGACGATCGCCGCCGACCCGACCTTGCGCGTCAAGTCGCCGAAGCTGCCGCGCAGCCTGCCGCGCAACCTGTCGGAGGATCAGGTGGCCGCGCTGCTTGGCGCGCCGGATACAGAGACGCCCCTCGGCTTGCGCGACCGCGCGATGCTCGAGACGCTCTACGCCACGGGGTTGCGCGTATCGGAGCTGGTCGGGCTCAAGCTGTCACAGGTGAGCCTCGACATGGGCGTCGTGCGCGTGCTGGGCAAGGGCAACAAGGAGCGGCTGGTGCCGCTGGGCGAAGAGGCGATCGATTGGCTGAAGCGCTACTGCACGACCGCCCGCGCCGAGCTTGGCGGAGACGCCAAGGCGGAGGCGGTATTCGTCACCGCGCGCCGCGGCCCGATGACGCGCCAGGCGTTCTGGCAATTGATCAAGCGCCACGCCGTCACCGCCGGCATCGCGCGCACCGCGCTGTCGCCGCACACACTGCGCCACGCGTTCGCCACGCACCTTCTGAACCACGGCGCCGACCTCCGCGTCGTGCAATTGCTGCTCGGGCATTCGGACATCACGACGACGACGATCTACACTCACGTCGCACGCGAGCGCCTGAAGCAGCTGCACCACCGCCACCATCCGCGCGGCTGATCGCCGCATCGCCCGCACTTCCGAAAAGGCGCCAATCCGATGTCCGCTCCCGACCGAGCCTTGCACTGGCTGCGCGCCCTCGCTGGCAGGCCGGCGGACAGAGATCGTTCTGGCGGCTCCGCCGCTGCCGAACGGGTCCCGTTTCGCTGCAATATTTGCGGCGCCGCGTGCCGTGTCGCCCCGGGGTCGCTTTCGCGCGAGACGCCGTCGTGCGTCGCCTGCGGCTCGACGGTGCGGATGCGCGCCATCGTCCATCTTTTGACCTGCGAGCTCTTCGGCCGCAGCGTGGCGCTGCCCGAGCTGCCGCACCGGCCGGACCTCGTCGGCATCGGGCTTTCCGATTCTCCTGCCTATGCGGTGCCTCTGGCGAAGAAGCTCGGCTATACCAATACCTATTTCCATACCGAGCCGCGGCTCGACATCGCCGACGTGCCCGAGCACCGCGCCGCCGAGGCGGACTTCATTATCGCCAGCGACGTCTTCGAGCATGTGGCAACGCCGGTGGCGCGCGCGTTCGCCAATGCGCGACGGCTGCTGAAGCCCGGCGGCGTGCTGATTTTTTCGGTGCCGTTTTCGCTCGCCCCCGACACCGTCGAGCATTTCCCCGCGTTGCACGACTATCGACTGGTCGAAACCGGCGGTACGTGGCGGCTGGAAAATCGCACCTCGGAGGGGCGCGACGAAGTCTTCACCGATCTGGTCTTTCACGGCGGACCCGGCACGACTTTGGAGATGCGGCTTTTTTCGCGTGCCGCGCTGGGGCGGGCATTCGCCGCCGCCGGCTTCGCACGCATGCGCATCGCCGATGAACCGTATCCCGAGCACGGCATCGTCTGGCCGGAGCCGTGGTCCGTGCCGATGGTTGCTTATGCGTCCTGACGGCGCTTCGCGCGGAGCGGGAATAAACGCAGGCCGGAAAACGATCGCCCAACGCGTCCGCGATCGCGTCCGGCGCGCGTTGCCACCGTTTTTGGTTGCGATCGCCCGACTCATTCGCGATCGCGTCCGGCGCGCGTTAACACCGCTATTTGTCGCCCGATCAGGCAGCCAAGGTGCAGGCGGCGGCGTTCTGCCGTCCGAGCGGGCTTACCGGGAACGCCTCGCCGCGGAGCGCCAGAATTTCGATGCGTGCGTGGAAGTCCACGACCTGCCGCCGATATTTCACTACTGGTCGAATCGGTATCTGCGGCCCCGCCTTGAAACCTTCGGGGCAAGTCACCCTGACGCCTTTTTCACCAAATATCTAGCCGAATGCTACGGCCACGGCGGCGGCACGCGGCGCTTTGTCAGCATCGGCGCCGGCCATTGCGATACCGAGGTCCGGCTCGCACGCGCATTGATCAACGCGGGTTGCAATGATTTTGTGATCGAATGCCTCGAATTGAACGAGCGCATGCTGGAACGCGGCAGCCAGCTGGCGCAGGCCGATGGTCTCGCCGACAAAGTCGTTCCGCTGCAAGTCGACTTCAACGAATGGCAACCGGTTGGACGCTACGACGGCATCATCGCCCACCAGTCGCTGCATCACGTGGTCGCGCTCGAGCGCCTGTTCGATGCCGTCGGAGCCGCGTTAGCGCCGCACGGAAGGTTCATCGTATCCGACATGATCGGGCGCAACGGCCACCAGCGATGGCCGGAGGCACTCGTCATCGTGCGCGAGTTCTGGCGTGAGTTGCCGCCGGCTTACCGCTACAATCGGCAACTGAAACGACTGGAAGACGAGTTTCTCGACTGGGATTGCTCGACCGAAGGCTTTGAAGGAATCCGCGCGCAGGATATCCTGCCGCTGCTGGTCGACCGCTTCGGCTTCGACATGTTTCTGGGATTCGCAAATGTCGTCGACCCGTTTATCGATCGTGGATTCGGCCCCAATTTTTCGGCCGACAGTCCATCGGACAGGGAATTCATCGACCGCGTACACGAGCGCGACCAGGCGGAGATCGCCGCTGGCTCGATCAAACCCACGCACATGTTCGCCGTCATGCGCCGCGGCGCTGACCCGAACGGCATCGGGGCGACGGCGGCCGCGCGCGCTGCGATCCGCTGGCCGGGCTGATCGCGTGATCGCCGCCATCGCCGCCGGGACAAGATGAACGATCCGATGCTACCCGAACGACCCGACGGCACGGCGATCCGCGCCGACTTCCTCGCTGACGAGACGCGCGTCGTCGCGCGGCTCCTGCCGCTGGCGAGCTCCGAGGTGGCGGCGTCCGCGCGGATCAGCGCGCGCGCCCGCAGCTGGGTCGAAGCGGTGCGCGCGCGCCAGGCGGGGAGCGCCGGCATCGAATCGTTCCTGCAGCAGTACGACCTGTCGACGCAGGAAGGCGTGCTGCTGATGTGCGTCGCCGAAGCGCTGTTGCGCATCCCCGACGCCGAGACCGCCGACCGGCTGATCCGCGACAAGCTCTCGCGCGGCGACTGGCAAAAGCACCTCGGGCAGAGTCCGTCGCTGCTGGTCAACGCGTCGACCTGGGGACTGATGCTGACCGGCAGGCTGACGCAGATCGACGCCGAATCGGCCAGCGATCCGGCGAACTGGTACGAGCGCGTCGTCGCGCGTGCGGGCGAACCGGTCGTGCGGGTCGCGATACGGCAGGCGATGCGGCTGATGGCCGAGCAGTTCGTCATGGGCCGCACGATCGCCGAAGCGCTCGCTCGCAGCCGCTCGGCCGGCAACGCGCGCTTTCGCCATTCGTTCGACATGCTCGGCGAATCCGCGCTGACCGCCGCCGATGCCGCGCGCTATCACGCCTCCTACGCCGACGCGATCACCGCGATCGGCCTCGCGCGCGATCGCGATGCGACGGTGTTCGCGCAGCCGAGCATTTCGGTCAAGCTCTCGGCGCTCCATCCGCGCTACGAGTACCCGCAATACCGGCGCGTGCTCGCCGAGCTCACTCCGTCGCTGACTGCGCTCGCGAAGATCGCCAAGAACCACGGCATCGGCATGACGATCGATGCCGAAGAAGCCGAACGCCTCGAGCTTTCGCTGGAAATCTTCGCGCGTCTGCGGCGCGACCCGGCGCTCGCCGGCTGGGAGGGCCTGGGGCTCGCCGTGCAGGCGTATCAGAAGCGCGCGCTGGCCGTGATCGAATGGCTGATCGCGCTGGGCTCCGAATGCGGCCTGCGCATTCCGGTGCGGCTGGTCAAGGGCGCCTACTGGGACACCGAGATCAAGCGGGCGCAGGTCCTCGGCCTCGATTCCTATCCGGTGTTCACCCGCAAGGCGCACACCGACGTGTCCTACCTCGCCTGCGTCCGGCGCATGCTCGGCAGCGCCGGCATGGACGGCGCGCTGTTTCCGATGTTCGCCACCCACAACGCGCACACCGCCGCGGCGATCGTCGAGTGGGCGACACAGGGTGGAATCGCGTCGGACGCGTTCGAATTCCAGCGCCTGCACGGCATGGGCGAGGCGCTGTACGACGAGATCGTGTCTGCCGGCAAGCTCGACATTGCGTGCCGCGTCTACGCGCCGGTCGGCAGCCATCAGGATTTGCTGCCGTACCTGGTCCGGCGGCTGCTCGAAAACGGCGCCAATACTTCGTTCGTCAACCGCATCGGCGACACGACGGTGTCGATCGCCGATATCGTCGCCGACCCGGCCCTCAAAGTGCGCGCACAGGGCGGTACGCCGAATCCCGCGCTGCCGTTGCCGGGCGAGCTGTTCGCCCCCGAACGCCGCAATTCGCGGGGCTTGAGCCTCGCCGATCAGCCGGCGATGGCGGCGCTGGACACGGCGTTCGCGGCGCGATCGCAAACGCGCTGGACCGCGGCGCCGACGATAGGCGCAAAACAGCCCAAGGTCCGACCGCACGAAGTCGTCGATCCTTCCGACCATCGCCGCACGATCGGCGCCGTCGTCGATGCCGATCGCGCCCAGGTGGAAGAAGCGCTGTCGCGGGCCGTCGCGGCGCAGCCGGCGTGGGACGCGGCCGGCGGCGATGGTCGCGCCGCGGTGCTCGAGCGCGCGGCCGACCGGATCGAAGGCGCGCGCGAGGAATTCGTCGTGCTGCTCGCGCGCGAAGCGGGCAAGAACCGCGCCGACGCGATCGGCGAAGTGCGCGAGGCGGCCGATTTCTGCCGTTACTACGCGATGCTCGCGCGCCGACACTTCGAGCGGCCGCAGTCGCTGCGGTCTCCCACCGGGGAAACGAACGAGCTCGCGCTGCACGGCCGCGGCGTGTTCGCGTGCATCAGCCCGTGGAATTTTCCGCTGGCGATCCACGTCGGCCAGATCGCCGCGGCGCTCGCCGCCGGCAACGCCGTAATCGCCAAGCCCGCCGAGCAGACGCCGCTGCTCGCGCAGCGCGCGGCGGAAATTCTGGCCGCGGCCGGCGTGCCGGCCGGCGTCTACGCGATGCTGCCCGGCGCCGGGGAAACCGTCGGCGCCTCGCTGGTCGACGATCCGCGCACCGCGGGCGTAGCGTTCACCGGATCGACCGAGGTCGCGCGCGCAATTGCCCTCGCGCTGGCGCGGCGCACAACGCTGGTGCCGCTGATCGCCGAAACCGGCGGACAGAACGCGTTGATCGTCGACAGCTCCGCGCTGCCCGAACAGCTGGTCGTCGACGCGGTGACGTCGGCATTCAACAGCGCCGGGCAACGCTGCTCGGCGTTGCGCGTGCTGTTCCTGCAGCAGGAAGTGGCGCCCCGCATCGTCGAATTGCTGATCGGCGCGATGAACGAGCTCGCGATCGGCGATCCGGCATCGCTGGCGACCGACGTCGGCCCGGTGATCGACGAGGAGGCGAAGAAGACACTGGAGACGCACGTCGCCGCGATGGCCACGGCGGGCCGCGTGCTGCACCGGGTCGCGCTGCCCGCGGCGACCGCGCACGGCACGTTCGTCGCGCCGACGCTGGTCGAGCTCGACGGCATCGGCCGCCTCGAGCGCGAGGTGTTCGGCCCGGTGCTGCACGTGATCCGGTATCCGGCCAGCGCGCTCGACCAGGTGATCGACGCGATCAACGACACCGGCTACGGGCTGACCCTGGGCATCCACAGCCGGATCGACGCGACCGTGCGGCACATCGCATCGCGCGTGCGCGTCGGCAACGTCTACGTCAACCGCAACATCATCGGCGCCGTCGTCGGCGTGCAGCCGTTCGGCGGCGAGGGACTGTCGGGCACCGGGCCGAAAGCCGGCGGTCCGAACTATCTTTTCCGGTTCGCGGTCGAGCGCACGCTGTCGATCAACACTGCGGCCGCCGGAGGCAACGCCGCGCTGCTGGCGCAGGACGAGGCGTAGCGTCGTGGGCTAGTGTCCCGCACTGCGCTCGCCGCGCTCGACCCTGACGCCGATCTGCCTGACGCCGGCGATCGGCGCAGGCTTGGCGACGCTGACGCTTACCCAGCGCGCACCGAATTCCTGGCAGACGAGATCGGCCAGGGCGGCGGCGAAGCGCTCGAGCAGTTTGTGCGGATGGTCCGCCGCAAATGCCTTCACCCGTGCGACGACCGCCGCGTAATCGAGCGCGTCGGCAAAGCTGTCGCTGGCGAACGCCGCGGCCGACGGCGGTTCGATCTCCAGGTTGAGCAGCAGCGGCTGCTTCAGGCGCTGCTCCCAATCGTAGACGCCGATTCGCGTCTCGACCTTGAGGTCGGCAATGAAGATCGTGTTCATCCTTAGCGACGGCATGGAGGTTTGCTAGAATGCGCGCGCATTGTAATCGAGATGGAGGGCTCTCGTATGCCGACGCTCGGCGTCATCGTCGCCGCGTATTTGCTGGGCTCGGTATCGTTCGCCGTCGTCGTGAGCAGGATGTTCGGCCTGCCCGATCCGCACAGCTACGGCTCGGGCAATCCCGGAGCGACCAACGTATTGCGCACCGGCCACAAAGCCGCGGCCGCGTTGACCCTGCTCGGCGACGGCCTCAAGGGCTTTGTTGCGGTGTGGGTCGCCAATCGCCTGGGCGCGACCTGGGGCGATGCGTCGCTCGCGACCGCCGGCGCCGCGCTTGCCGTGTACGTTGGTCACCTGTATCCGGTGTTCCATCATTTCGCCGGCGGCAAGGGCGTGGCGACGGCGGCAGGCATCGCGTTCGCACTCTCGTGGCAGCTGGGTCTCGCGCTGCTCGTCATCTGGCTGCTCGTCGCGCTGGCGTTTCGCATGTCATCGCTCGCCTCGCTCGTCGCCGCGCTGGCGACGCCGCCGCTCGGCTTTTACTTCATCGGTTACTGGCCCGAATCCTGGGCCCTGATACCGATCGCGCTGCTGATGTTCTGGCGCCATCGCGCCAATGTACGCAAGCTGATTGCCGGCGAAGAGCGCAGGATCGGAGAGAAATCGGTCTAGCGAATGCGCCGCCGGCGCGGCATCGACCACCGGGCTTCAGCCGGTCGCCTGCGATCCGGGCCGTGCCAGGCTCGAAAGCTCCCAGCGCGGCCGCACGCCGAAAGCGTAGTCCTGCGCCAAACCCTGCTGCAACCGCAGCGCGCCGACCAGCGCGATCATCGCGCCGTTGTCGGTGCAAAACTGCAGATCCGGATAGAAGACTTCGCCGCCGCGCGCCGCTACCGCCTCGCTCAAGCGCTCGCGCAAGCTGCGGTTGGCGCCGACGCCGCCCGCCACGACCAGCCGCGACAGGCCGGCGGCGTCGAGCGCGGCCAGCGACTTCGCCACCAGCACGTCGGCGATCGCATCTTCGAATTCGCGCGCGATGTCAGCGTCGCGCTGCGCGGAAGGCGTCGTATCGCGTGCGAGCGTGCGAACCGCGGTTTTCAAACCGGAGAAACTCATGTTGAGGTCGCCGCTGTCCTTCATCGGTCGCGGCAACGCAAAGACGCCGCGCCGGCCGCGCTCAGCCAGCTGGGACAGCGCCGGACCGCCGGGGTACGGCAGACCGAGCAGCTTCGCCGTCTTGTCGAAGGCCTCGCCGGCCGCATCGTCCTGCGTGTCGCCGAGCAGCGTGTAATCGCCGACTCCGCCGACCGCGTAGAGCTGGCTGTGGCCGCCGGAAACGAGCAGCGCCACGAACGGGAACCCCGGCGCAGGCTTCGCGAGCAGCGGCGAGAGCAGATGTCCTTCGAGATGGTGCACGCCCAGCGCCGGTATACCCAGCGCAAAGCCCAGTCCATTGGCGACGCCGGCGCCGACCAGCAGCGCGCCGGCAAGCCCCGGGCCTTGCGTGTACGCGATTCCGTCGAGATCGCCGAGCGCGCAGCCGGCCTCGCGCAGCACCGCTTCGGCCAGCGGGACCACCCGACGAATGTGGTCGCGCGAGGCGAGCTCGGGCACGACTCCGCCGTAGGCCGCGTGCATCGCCACCTGCGAATGCAGTGCATGGGCGAGCAGGCCGCGAGCGCTGTCGTACAGCGCCAGCCCGGTCTCGTCGCAGGAGGTTTCTATGCCCAGTACCAGCAAGATCGTCTTTCCTGAAGGGCGGCAAGTATAGCCTGCTTGCGAGGCAAGCGACGCCCTGCTATACTGTTGGGCTTGGTTATAAGTCTTTGCTGCCCAAAGGAATAGTCACCGATGCCCAGCGTTCGTGTCCGCGAAAACGAGCCGTTCGAAGTAGCGCTTCGCCGCTTCAAGCGGACGATCGAGAAGACGGGCCTGCTCACCGAGCTTCGCGCCCGGGAGTTCTACGAAAAGCCGACCGCCGAGCGCAAGCGCAAGCTGGCCGCGGCGGTCAAGCGCCATTACAAGCGCCTGCGCAGCCAACAGCTGCCGCCAAAGCTCTACTAGCGTTATTGCGTCACGCAAAGCGTGACGCAATAACTGCCGCGTTGAACTCGGCGCCAAGCGCCGGTTAACGCGGCATTTTGCTTTTTGAGACCCCGCGATGACACTCAAAGCCCGCATCACCGACGAAATGAAAGACGCGATGCGCGCCAAGGCCACGGCGCGACTGTCGACGATCCGCCTGCTGCTCGCCGCCATCAAGCAAAAGGAAGTCGACGAGCGTGTCGACGTCAGCGATGCCGACGTCGTCGCGATCATCGAGCGCATGATCAAGCAACGCCGCGAATCGGTGATCCAGTTCGAGGCCGGCAAGCGCCCCGATCTGGTGGCGCACGAACGCGCCGAAATCGATATCCTGCAAAGCTACATGCCGCAAGCGCTGTCCGATGCCGAAGTCGACGCACTGATCGTCGCGGCGGTCGCGCAGTCCGGCGGCGGCATGGCGGCGATGGGCAAGGTGATGGCTGTCCTCAAGCCGCAGCTCGCCGGACGCGCCGACATGGGCGCCGTCTCGGCCAAGGTCAAGGCCAAGCTTTCGGCCTGACGAAAATCGCGCCGGCCCCCTCCTCGCGCAGCGGAAATCGTCGCCTATAATGGATTGATGGGCCTCCAGTGCCCTCCCTTCGCCGATCCATGGCCAGACGGGGTTAAGGCCATGATTCCGAACGACTTTATCCAGACGCTCCTGTCGCGGGTCGACATTGTCGAGGTCATCGATCCGCATTTGCCGCTGAAAAAAGCGGGCGCCAACTATGTCGCCTGCTGTCCGTTTCACAACGAAAAGAGCCCGTCGTTCACCGTCAGCCCATCGAAGCAGTTCTATCACTGCTTCGGCTGCGGCGCGCACGGCACCGCGATCGGCTTCCTGATCGAATACAGCGGGATGTCGTTTCCCGAGGCCGTCGCCGACCTGGCGCGCGGCGTCGGCCTGGACGTGCCTCGTATCACGACGCCGGGCTCGGAGGCGCGGCGCGAGGAAGCCCAGGATCTGTCGGGGCTGATGCTGGAAGCCGCCAAAACGTATCGCAGCGCGCTCAAGGACTCGGCGCGTGCGATCGACTATCTGAAGCGCCGCGGGTTGACCGGGCCGATCGCTGTGCAATTCGGCATCGGTTATGCCGCCGACGATTGGCAGCCGCTCGCCGCGATGCCCGGCTATGCCGACAAGGCGATGGAAACCGCCGGGCTGGTCATCACCGGTGACGGCGGCAAGCGCTATGACCGTTTTCGCGACCGGATCATGTTCCCGATCCACGACGGCGGCGGTCGCGTGATCGGCTTCGGCGGCCGCGTGCTCGACAAGGGCGAGCCCAAGTATCTGAACTCGCCGGAAACGCCACTGTTCTCAAAGGGGCGCGAGCTCTATGGGCTGTTCCAGGCGCGGCAGGCGATCCGCACCGCCGGGCGGGTGGTCGTGGTCGAGGGATACATGGACGTCGTCGCCCTGGCGCAGCACGGCGTCGAGTACGCGGTGGCGACGCTCGGCACGGCAACGACGCCGGCGCATGTGCAGAAGCTGTTCCGTCTCACCGACACGGTCGTGTTCTGTTTCGACGGCGATGCCGCCGGACGGCGCGCCGCGTGGCGCGCGCTGGAAAACACGCTTGCGCTGCTCGCCGACGGCAAGAACGCCCGCTTCCTGTTTCTGCCCGACGGGGAGGATCCGGACGACTACATCCGCAAGCGCGGCAAGGAATCGTTCGAGACGCTGGTCGAGTCGGCGACGCCGCTGTCGGACTTCCTGCTGGCGGAGCTGGCCCAGCGCTATCCGCCGCGTTCGGCCGAGGGCCGCGCGGCGCTGGTCAATGCGGCCAAGCCGCTGCTGGGTGAGATCACCGCGCCGGTGCTGGCAACGCTGCTGCGCCGCGGCCTGGCCGAGCTCGCCGGCTTGCGCGAAACCGAAATGGATACGCTGCTGCCGGTAGCGCGCGCGGTCGCGAACGCCGCCGTGCGCACACGGCCGCAGCGCACGGCACCGTCGCTGCTCCGCGGCATGCTTCAGTGCGTGCTGCTCGAGCCCGATTTGACGCATCGGTTCGAGGTGCCCGAGCCCGTCGGCGCCGGCGCCGAAGGCGACGCGCTGGCGGCGGTCGTCGCGCATTGCCGGGCCAGTGCACCGCCGCTGACGACGGCCGGGGTTCTGCAGCAATTCGCCGGCTCACCGCACGAAAGCACCTTGATGGCCGCACTGACGACGGGGGAAATCGAGGGATTGGCCGGCGAATTGCTGGAAGTCCAGCTTGTCGAAGGTATCAAGCGCTATTGGCTGAACGCCCAGAAGCACGGCGATTCGGACGTGACCCGGCACGCACCAATGATCGAATTGTCCGCGGAAGAGACCGAGCGCGCCCGGCAGCGGCAGCTCGCCCGTCAGTCGCCGGCGGGTAGTTGAGGCAAAGCCCGATAGCCGGATGTTATAATTTGAAGTTTTCCCCATTCGCCCCCATTTTCGAACTCTCGGCAGCCGGCCGGTGGTCGATTAGAGGCCGGCACCGCAACTCGTAGGACGATCATGGCCAAAAAACATTCGAAGCCCGTCAGGAAATCGCGCGTCAAGCCCAAGGCCAAAGCGGCCCGGGCGGCGAAGTCGCGCAGCAAGCCCAAGGCCCGCGCCAAGCCGGCCCGGAAGCCTGCCGCGCGCAAGCTTCGGCGCGCCGGCGCGACCGCGGCCAGGAAGGGCCCGGCGAAAAAGCCTGTCGCGCGCGGGAAAAAGCCCGCCGGCAAGCGGACTCCGGCTCCGAAGGCCAAAGCCCGGTCGGCCAAGCCCGCGGTAAAGATCGCCGGCAAGCATACGCCGGCCAAGCCCGCGCCGAAGGCGCCGGCCGCGCTCGCGTCCAAGCCGTCGAAAACTCCAGCGAAACTCAACGGCAAGACGCCGGGCAAGCAACCCGTCGCGGCGCGCAACGGCGCGGCCGCGGGCAAGCCTGGCGCCAATCCGGCGGTCAAGCCTTCCGCCGGCGAAATCGCCGCACGCCTGTCGGCAAGGCGCACCGAAAAAGCGCTGGCCGAAGGCAAGGTCCGCAGCGGCAAGAACGGAGGCGTCGAGCCGCGCAAGGTCGAGCTCTCCCCGGCCGAGGCCGAGGCGCGCAAGACGCGTCTGAAGAATCTGATCGTGCTCGGCAAGGAGAGAAGCTACCTGACCTACGCCGAGATCAACGACCATCTGCCGGACGATATCCTGGACGCCGAGCAGATCGAAGGCATCATCTCCATGATCAACGACATGGGGATCCAGGTCTACGACGAGGCGCCCGACGCCGAGCAGTTGCTGATGTCGGAAGCGGCGCCGACCGCCGCCGCCGACGACGTCGACGAAGAGGCCGCCGAAGCCGCGGCATCGACGCTCGACTCGGAATTCGGCCGCACGACCGACCCGGTGCGCATGTACATGCGCGAAATGGGCTCGGTCGAGCTCCTGACCCGCGAAGGCGAGATCGAGATCGCCAAGCGGATCGAAGAGGGCCTGAAGTACATGATCATGGCGATCTCGGCCTGCCCGATGACGGTTGCGCAGATCCTCGATCTGGCCGCCAAGATCGAGCGCGACGAATTGAAGATCGACGACGTCGTCGACGGCTTGATGGATTTCAACGAGCAGCTGGAGGCGATGGACGACGAAGACGTCGAGGAAGGCGATGAAGCCGAGGACAACAGCGGCGCGATCGCCGCCGAGAATCTCGAGCGGCTGAAGGTCGCTGCGCTGACCCGCTTCGGCGTGATCCGCCGACTGTACACGCGCATGCTGGGCGTGCTGCAGAAGGAAGGCCACAAGGCGCCGAAATATCTCGAGCTGCAGAAGAAGATTTCGGGCGAGCTGATGCAGATCCGCTTCGCCGCACGCCAGGTCGAGCGGCTTTGCGACAGCGTGCGCTGCGAGGTCGACAACATCCGCCAGATCGAACGCAAGATCCAGGACCTTGTCGTCAACAAGGGCGGCATGCCGCGGCCGGACTTCATCAAGAAGTTCCCGGAGCACGAGACGAGCCTGCGCTGGATCGACCGCGAGATCGCCACGCACCATCCGTACAGCGAGGGATTGACCCGCTTCCGGCAGGCGATCATCGAGCAGCAGCACAAGCTGCTCGACCTGCAGAAGCGCGTAATGATCCCGCTGCGCGATCTGAAGGAAATCAACAAGCAGATGTCGACCGGCGAAGCCAAGGCACGCAAGGCCAAGCGCGAGATGACCGAGGCCAACCTGCGCCTGGTCATATCGATCGCCAAGAAGTACACCAACCGCGGCCTGCAGTTCCTCGACCTGATCCAGGAAGGCAACATCGGCCTGATGAAAGCCGTCGACAAGTTCGAATATCGCCGCGGCTACAAGTTCTCGACCTATGCGACCTGGTGGATCCGGCAGGCGATCACGCGCTCGATCGCCGACCAGGCGCGGACGATCCGCATTCCGGTGCACATGATCGAGACGATCAACAAGATGAACCGCATCTCGCGGCAGATCCTGCAGGAGACCGGGCAGGAGCCCGATCCCGCGCTGCTGGCGGAAAAGATGGAAATGCCCGAGGAGAAGATCCGCAAGATCCTGAAGATCTCCAAGGAGCCGATCTCGATGGAAACGCCGATCGGCGACGACGACGATTCGCATCTGGGTGACTTCATCGAGGACGCGAGCACGGTGGCGCCGATCGACGCGGCAGTCAACGCAAGCCTGCGCGACGTGTGCAAGGACGTGCTGGACACGCTGACGCCGCGCGAAGCGAAGGTCCTTCGGATGCGCTTCGGCGTCGAGATGAACACCGACCATACGCTGGAGGAAGTCGGCAAGCAGTTCGACGTCACGCGCGAGCGCATCCGCCAGATCGAGGCCAAGGCGCTGCGCAAGCTCCGCCACCCGTCGCGCTCGGAAAAGCTGCGCAGCTTCATCGAGGGCGAAGGCTAGCGGCGCGAGCAGCGAGAGGGGCCCCCGCGCCGCGGGGTCGAGCGGCCGCGAGCCGCCGCGGCGGCCGACACGATATGCCAGTCGTTCACGGTCACCGGCGAGGAGGCCGCGTCAGACCGCAATGGTGTAACGGAAAAACGCCGCCTCGCGCGGCGTTTTTTCTTTTACTTGCTCAAATCCAGGGTGACGACCACCTGCTCGGGGTCTTCGGGGTCGCGCTCGACGGCGGAGCCGAGCTTCCGGCACATCGCAAGCATCGGCTCATTGCTCGCGAGCACGACGCCGACAAGGCGGCGAAAGCCACGCTTCTTCGCGCACGCCATCAGCGCCTGCATCATCGCGCGGCCGAGCCCGCGCCCGTGCCAGGCGTCGGCGACCGCGATCGCGAATTCCGCGCTCTCGTGGTCGGGATTGCCGACATAGCGCGCGACGGCGACGATCGTTTCCGCGGGCGGGTCTCCGTCGAGCGCGATCAGCGCGAGCTCGCGGTCGTAATCGACCTGCGTAAACCGAGCCAGCATTTGCGGCGTCAGCGCGGGCAGGTGCTGCATAAAGCGGCGATAGCGGCTTTGCTCGGACATGCCGGCGACGAAGGCGCGCTCGAGATCGGCATCCTCGGGCCGTATCGGGCGAAGCTTCAGCGCTTCTCCGGAACGCAGATGCAAGCTCGTCTCCAGCTCCACCGGATAGGGGTGAATCGCCATGTGGCGGTACCCGTCCGCCAGCCGGATGCGCGAAGGGTCGACGTTGACCGTTGCACGCGCGACGACCGCGGCGACCGGGCTGACGACGACGGGGTCGAGCTCCATCTCGACGACCCAGGGCAGCGCGCAGAGCAGGGCTGACAGCTCGAGCAGCAGCGCGACCAGCGGCTGCACTTCGGGCGAAGTGCCGGCAACGTGCGCGCCGGCGATCAGATCGACGGCCAGGCGGCGATTGAGCGGAGGCAGCATCAGCGCCAACTCGCGCGCCTGCGCCGACGTCGCGCCGTAGCCGATGACCGGCCCGAACAGCGGATCGGTGCGCACGGCGATGCGCACCTCTCGCGACAGGGTGAATTCAAGCTGCTTGCGCACGACGAATCCGCGCCTGCCGCGCGGCCGGCCGGACTTGTCGGCAACGAGCTCCGCCCACGCCCGTTCGAGCATTCTTCCGTCGCGCAAGCCGGTGCGTACCGCCGTGCCGTCGCCGTCGCGCTCGAGCATGACCGGGTAGCCGACGCGACGCGCGAACGCGCGCGCTGTCGCGACCGTCGGCACGACGCTTAGCGGAGCCGCGGGAATGCCGAAGGCGGAGAGCAGCGCCGCGGTTTCGGTGTCGGCAATCCGCGAACGGTTTGCCGCAATCGCCTGAGCACGCACGCGCTCGGCCGCCGGAAGATCGGGAGCGCTAAGCGCAGGCAGCGGTGGCGGAACTTCCAGCAGCCATTCCTGGTTGCGCCGGTACGCCGCGACCGACGCAAACGCGTCGACTGCGATCTCCGGGGTGAAAAAATTCGCAATGCCGCCCGACTCCAGCGCGACACGCGCGTCCGGCTGGTCGATGACGCCCAGCCATGCTGCGAGCACCGGCTTGGCCGCATTGCGCGCGGCGGCGGCGACGGCTTGGGCGGTGGCGACTGGCGGCGCGGCCGGCACCGGGACATGCAGGGCGAGTACCGCATCGACACCCGGATCGGCAAGCACTGCAGTCACCGCGGCGGCAAAACGCGCAGGCGTCGCTTCACCGCGAACGTCGACCGGATTGCCGGGATCGGCTTCCGGCGGGAGCAGCGCGACCAACGCGACGCGGGTCGCCGCCGAGAGATCGGCCAGCACGACGTCCGTTTCGGCGGCGCGATCGATCGCCAGGAGTCCCGGTCCCCTGCCGTTGGTGACGATCGCCAGCCGGTTGCTGCGGGGAATCCGCCCGGACGCCAGGACCCGCGCGGAAGCGAACAATTGCGCATAGGTGTGCACGCGAACCGTGCCGGCGCGCTTGAGCGCGGTTTCGAACACGCGGTCCGGGTCGATATCGCCAGCGACCATGCGTGCCGGATGCCGCCCCGCCTTGAGCACGATCACCGGCTTGGTGCGTGCGGCGGCGCGCAAGGCCGACAGAAAGCTCCGCGCATCGCGGAGCGTTTCGATATACAGAACGATGCCGTCGGTCTCGGCATCGGCCAGCGCGAACTCCAGCACTTCGCCGAAATCGACGTCGGCGGTCCCGCCGAGTGCGACCACCGACGCGAATCCCATGCCCGCGGTGCGCGCGAAATCGAGCAGCGCGCCACAGACCGCGCCCGATTGCGAGATCAGGCTTAAGCGGCCCGGCGCCGCCGCGACGGCGCTGTAGCTGGCATTGAGCCCGAGCGAGGTGCGGATGACGCCGAAGCTCGCTGGGCCCACGACCCGAACGCGCGACGCGCGGGCGCGGGCGGCGATCTCGCGGCGCCAGCGCTGAAAGTCGATGGACTTCGCCGTCGGCGCACCGGAAAGAATGACGGCGCCACGCGCCCGCTGGCGCATTTCGTCAACAATCGCCGGCACGGCGGCCGGCGGAGCGCAGATGACCGCAAGGTCAACCGCCTTGCCGATCGCGCTTAGCGAAGCGAATGCCGGCCGGTCCAGGATCGTGGCGTGATTCGGGTTGACCGCGAAAAGCTCGCCCTTGAAGCCGCCGGCAAGCAGGTTCTGGTAGACGATGCGGCCCAGCGATCCGTCCTTCGCCGACGCGCCGATCAACGCTACCGACTCGGGCGCCAGCAGCGGCCGCAGATAATGGCCGGGGGAGATCACGGTGTCAGTCTACTGCAAACTTCCGGGATGCTGCAGTGCGGCAAATTCGAGTGTAGCGTCTCGGCGAGTGAGAAATAGCCATTAAATATCAAGCATATAGTTCCAAGGGCCCGGATCCACAGTCTCGATCAGTCATAAAAGCCTTGACAACTATTGTCTAGGCAACTATCATTTCGGCATGGGCACTACTTCTGTGGTCTCGCGGGATTTGTTGTATAGCGCGAAGACCTTCGACCCCCGCACCGGCTTCGGCCGCCTGCTGAGCCAGGTCAAAATGGAACTGATGGAGGCGCTCGACCGCGAGCTCGCGCCGTTGGACATCACGTCGGCGCAGTACGTGATCCTGGCCACTCTGGCCGAAGGTCCGACCGATTCGGCGTCCGGATTGTGCAAAGGCGTGTCGTATGACCCGGGTGCGATGACTCGCATGATCGACCGCCTCGAACGCAAAGGTCTGGTTCGGCGTATTCGCTGTCCCGACGACCGCCGCAAGATCAACCTCGAGTTGACGCCCGAAGGCAAAGCGGTCTACCCGCGGCTGATCGAGAGCGTCGTTGCGGTGCTCAACCGCTATCTGCGGGGATTCAGCCGGGACGAGATCACCCAGTTCGAAACCTTTTTGAAAAGGATGCTGGCGAACGGTTGATTTTTTTTGCCGCTACCGTTGCCTAGGCATTCTCAGCCGTGACAACAAAGGCTTAACGCCATTCGACGATAAAAATGATTTGCGCTTCGTCATTTCAAAAGAAACGCCGCATCGCCGTGCAAACGACCGAACTCCGCTCGCTTTCGCCGCATCGAACTGATGCCGGGCGGATTGCTGCGCGCCCGGTCGCGCGAATCGCAGCGCCATGGACGAACACGGGTCATCGCATGAATGCCTACATTGCGCGCATCGCGATTCTCATCTGCGCGACGGCGCTGATCGCCGCTTGCGCGAGCACCGCCGGACTGTCGACGCAGGCCGAGCAGCGCAGTGCGGCGCAATTGTCCGCCGAGCGCTCGCTTGCCGGCACGCCGGCCGCTGCGCCGTGGCCGCAAAGCGACTGGTGGAAATCGCTGAACGATCCGCAACTCGACCGGCTGATCGACGAAGCGCTGGCCGGCAGCCCGAGCTTGCGCGTCGCCGAGGCGCGCACGCGTCAGGCGCTGGCAGTGGCCGGCATCGCGCGATCGGCTCTGTTTCCGCAGATCAACGCCGACGCCGAGCTCACGCGCGAACATCCGTCCAAAAACGGCGCGACGCCGCTTCCGCCCGGAAGCAGCTGGGCGACACTGCATCAGCTCGAGGCGACGCTGTCATGGGAGATCGATTTCTGGGGCAAGAATCGCGAGGCCTATGAAAGCGCCCTCGGTACGGCCCGCGTCGCCGACATCGATGCCTACGCCGCACGGCTTGCGCTGTCGGTCGATATCGCGCACGCCTATGTTCAGCTGCAGCGCGCATACCTGCAGCTGGACATCTCGGAGGCGACGCTCAAGGAGCGCGATCAGATCTACGCGCTGACCCGCGATCGCAATGCCGCCGGCGTCGATTCGCTGCTCGAGGTCAAGCAGGCGGAGTCCGCGCTGCCGGCGACGCAAGAGCAGATCACGCAGTGGCGGGAGTCGATCGAGCTCTCGCGCCACCAGCTGGCGGCGCTGCTCGGCCAGGGCCCGGACCGCGGTCTCGCGATCACGCGACCCAGCGCCAGCGCGGGCGCGTCGGTCGCGCTGCCGTCGGCGTTGCCGGCGGAGCTGCTCGGCCGGCGTCCCGACCTGACGGCGCAACGCCTTCGCATCGAAGCGCTGTCGCACGACATCGCGTCGGCCCGGGCCGAGTTTTATCCGAACGTGAATCTCGCGGCTTTCGTCGGCTTCCAGAGCCTGGGCGCCGCCGGATTCCTGACTGGCGCCAGCCGCATGGCCGGCTTCGGCCCCGCGATCACGCTGCCGATTTTCGATGCCGGCCGCCTGCGCGGCAATCTTGCCGCAAAGAACGCCGGCTACGATATCGCCGTCGAGCAGTACAACCAGATGCTGGCCGATGCGCTGCGCGATGTCGTCGACCAGATTGCCTCGTTCCGCAGCCTCGACGAGCAGCGTGCCCAGCAGGCGCTCGCCGTCGCGACCTCCCGGCAGGCATATGACCTCGCGCTGCTGCGCTATCGCGAGGGCCTGGGCAATTACCTGCAGGTGCTGACGACCGAGGCGCAGTGGCTGTCGCAGCAAAGCTTCGACGCGGAATTGCAGGCGCGCCGGCTTGCGTTGTCGATCGATCTCGTGCGCGCCCTGGGGGGCGGCTTCGACCCGGCGGCGCTTGCGCACGCGGGCTGAGCACCGGACACGGATTGACGAGATGACCGACACGAACGAAAAAGTCACACCGAGCCGCGCTGCCGGCTGTCCCCCGCCTCCGGGGCGGGGTCGGCTGCTCGGGCGCGCGGTCGCCGCGGCGCTGCTGGTGCTGGTCGTCGCCTGCGGCGAGATCATACTGATCAAGCAAGCCGTCTCGTCGGATACGACCGGCGCGAGCGGTGCCCGCGACGGAATTGTGCGCATCGTCGACAAGAGTCTGGCCAGCGGTCTCGCGCCGATCGCGATACTGCCCTGACGCAATAGCAAGTCAAAACAGAGGAAAGCATCATGAGTGAACAGGATCTCGCTCCTCAGAACTCCGCGCTGCGCAGGCAGCGCAAGCGCTGGCTGGCAATCGCCATCGGCGGCTTTGCCGTCCTCGGCATCGCCTGGGGGCTTTACTGGGCGCTGGCGCTGCGCTACGAGCAATCGACCGACGACGCGTATGTCAGCGGCAACGTCGTGCAGATCACGCCGCAAATTTCCGGCACCGTCGTCGCGATCGGCGCCGATGATACGCAGTTCGTCAAGGCCGGACAGACGCTGGTGCGGCTCGACGAGGCCGACAGCAAGGTCGCCCTCGATCAGGCCGAAGCCCAGCTTGCGCGCACCGTGCGAGAAGTGCGGAGCCTTTTTGCCACCAGCTCACAGCTGCAGAGCTCGATTGCCATCCGCCAGGCCGAGCTCGCCACCGCCGAATCCGATCTGGCGCGCCGCGAGCGCCTCTCGAGCTCCGGGGCGATCTCGGGCGAAGAGCTGCAGCATGCACGCGAAGCGGTGTCCGGGGCGCGCGCAGGACTGTCGGGAGCGCAGCAGCAGTTCGCAGCCAACCGTGCCCGCGTCGATCACACGACCATAGACGAGCATCCGGACGTCAAGAATGCCGCCGCGCACGTGCGTGACGCGTATCTTGCCTATGCCCGCACCACGCTGCCGGCGCCGGTCACCGGCTTCGTTGCCAAGCGCGCGGTGCAGCTCGGACAGCGCGTGAGTCCGGGAGCGGCGCTGATGGCGATCGTGCCACTCGATCAAGTCTGGGTCGACGCCAATTTCAAGGAGCCTCAGCTCGCTTCGATGCGCATCGGCCAGCCGGTGAAACTGCACGCCGACATCTACGGCGGCAAGGTCGTCTATCACGGCACGATCGCCGGCTTCGGCGCCGGCACCGGATCGGCGTTCGCGCTGCTGCCGGCGCAGAATGCGACCGGCAACTGGATCAAGATCGTGCAGCGCGTTCCGGTGCGAATCGGACTCGATCCGCAGGAGCTTGCCGCGCACCCGCTGCAGATCGGCCTGTCGATGCAGGTCGACGTGGACACGCGGCAACGCGCGGGCGATCGGCTGCCGCAGCTCGGCCAGCCGGCGCAGGCGGTCGAGACCGACGTCTTTCATTCGCTCGGAGAAGTGGCCGACGCGCGGGTCAAGGCGATCATTGCCGCCAACGAGCGTGGCGCGCCGCTGCCCCCGGCCAATCTTGCGCGGTCGACCGCCGCCCCCGAAACGACCGGTTCGCGCACGCTTGCCCGGAGTGCGCATCCGGCGGCGACGCTGAACGGACGCCCGCTCTAGGCACGCGCGATGTCGGACGCAACACTGCCCGCGGCCCCGGCCGCCGCACCGGCTCTCGCTGCGCCTCCTGCGGCCGCCCCGCATGCGGCCGCGCCGCCGCTGACCGGCAGCGCGCTGGTGCTGGGCACGATCGCCTTGTCGCTGGCCACGTTCATGAACGTGCTCGACACGTCGATTGCCAACGTGTCGATCCCCGCGATCGCCGGCGACCTGGGCGTCTCGCCCGATCAGGGCACCTGGGTGATTACTTCGTTCGGCGTCGCCAACGCGATATCGCTGCCGCTGACCGGATGGCTGACGCAACGCTTCGGACAAGTGCGGCTGTTCACCGTTTCGGTGCTGCTGTTCGTGCTTGCGTCGTTTCTTTGCGCGCTGGCGCCTTCGCTCGGGCTGCTGATCCTGTTTCGAGTGATCCAGGGCGCGGTCGCCGGGCCGATGATTCCGCTGTCACAGTCGCTGCTGTTGTCGAGCTACAAAAAGGAGCGGGCGGGTACGGCTCTGGCGATGTGGTCGATCACGACGCTGGTCGCTCCGGTCGCGGGCCCGCTGCTCGGTGGATGGATCACCGACAACATCTCGTGGCCCTGGATTTTCTATATCAACATTCCGGTCGGCATCGCGGCCGCCGCGGTGACCTGGATGATCTACCGTCCGCGCGAAACGGCGACGGTGCGGCTTCCGATCGACGGCGTGGGATTGGGCCTGCTGGTGATCTGGGTCGGCGCGCTGCAGGTGATGCTCGACCGCGGCAAGGATCTCGACTGGTTCGAGTCGCCTCAGATCGCGATCCTCGCAGTCGTCGTCGTCGTCGGCTTTGTCCTGTTCCTCGTGTGGGAGCTGACCGAGCGTCATCCTGTCGTCGATCTGCGACTGTTCCAGCGGCGGAATTTCTGGACCAGCACGGTGGCAATGTCGGTCGCCTACGGAACATTCTTCGGCAATCTGGTCTTGCTGCCGTTGTGGCTGCAGCAATACATGGGTTACACCGCGACGATGGCGGGCATGGTGCTCGCGCCGGTCGGACTGCTGGCGATTCTGCTGTCGCCGCTGGTCGGAAGGAACATCACCAAGGTCGACCCGCGGGTGTTCGCGACCGTGTCGTTTGCAATCTTCGCGGTGGTGCTCTACATGCGCTCGCAGTTCAACACCGATGCCGACTTCCGCACCCTGATGGTGCCGACGATACTGCAGGGTGCGGCGGTGGCGGTGTTCTTCATCCCGCTGGTCAGCCTCAGCTTGTCCGGGCTCTCGCCCGACCGGTTTCCCGCGGCATCGGGACTGTTCAACTTCGCGCGTATCACGGCGGGATCGTTCGGCACCTCGATCGCCACGACGATGTGGGACCGCGGCGCGAGCCTGCATCACGCGCAGCTTGCCGAGCACATCTCGCCGTTCGACGCCAACGCGCTGCAGGCGCTGGACAACATGCGTGCCGGCGGCGTCGGCCAGCAACAGAGCTACCAGATGCTCAACCGGCTGATCGATCAGCAGGCATTCATGCTGTCGGCCAACGATATCTTCTTCATGTCGGCGCTGCTGTTCCTGGGGCTGATCGGTGTCATCTGGCTGGCGCGGCCGATTCGTTCCGCCGCGGGCAACCCCGCTGCGGCGGCGGCCGGCGATTGAATGCCGATGAAAGCTAGCGCGATGCCTCCATCCCGAACTTTGCTTGATTTCGGTGCAGGACTGCTGATCGGCCTGTCGATCACCGTCGCGCTGTTTGCCGCGATGGAAGAAGACAGCCTTCAATGGCGACACAACATGCTGCTGGCGGCGCTGGCCGCATTGGGTCTCGCCATCGCGATGATATTCGCCGGCAGAGCCAGGTCTCGTCGTCGCCGCCCCGTGCCGGCAGCGGATCGTGTGCGCGATGAGAGCGCGGTCGCTGCGGGCTGGACGGCCGAACGGCCGCGCGGTGCCGCAACGGAAGCGCGTGCCGGGGCTTCATCGAGCAACGATTACAGGGCATCGCGCGACGAGAGAACGAGCGCCGCGCTGCCGGAGCTGAAGGCAGCACATCGCGAGATACAGACAACTGCGGATGGCGACACGCGTCGGCTATAATCGCGGACCGCGCCGCGCGGGCCTGTAGCTCAGTTGGTTAGAGCAGAGGACTCATAATCCTTTGGTCGCTGGTTCGAGTCCAGCCGGGCCCACCATAACTACGGCCCGTCCGCACTCTGGGCGACCGGTCTTGAACAGACGAATCAGCGCCCCAAGCTAACAGACGACGCTTGGGTGGGGAACGGGGTGTCGCCGGCGCGAAAATTGCGCCCGGAGACTAGAGGCCGATAACGGTCGATCACGGGGACGGCAAGGTGAAAACAATGCGTCGCGCAATATTCATTGGGGCAGCGAGTGCGCTTCTCGCCGGCTGCATGGTGGGCCCGAATTTCCGGCAGCCCGATGCGCCCTCGGCCAGCCGCTACACCGAGACCGATCTGCCGGGTGAGACCGCGTCCGCCCCGGGTCCCGCGGGCAGCACACAGCGTTTCGCGCCGGGGCAGGATCTGCCGTCGCAATGGTGGACACTGTTCCATTCCGATCCACTCGACCAGCTGGTGCGCCAGGCGATCGCGGACAGCCCCAGCCTGACCGCAGCGCAGGCGGCATTGCTGGTCGCGCGCGAAAACCTGGCGGCGCAGACCGGAGCACTGCTTTATCCGAAGGTCGACGGCAACCTGGGCGCGACGCGCGAGAAGGTTTCGGGCGCTTCGTTTGGCCAGCCCGGTGCGGGCACGACGATATTCAGTCTGTACAACGCGTCGGTCAACGTCTCCTATGCGCTCGACGTCGCCGGCGGGAACCGGCGCGAGCTCGAAGCGTTGCAATCGCTGGTCGATTATCAGGGATACCAGCTCGCCGGCGCCCACCTCGCGTTGACATCGAACGTCGTGACTGCTGCCATCAGGGAAGCATCGTTGCGCGCACAGATCGATTCGACGCGGGAGATCATCGACGCCCAGAACAAGCAGCTCGACCTGGTGCGGCGCCAGTTCGAGCTCGGGGCGATTGGCCGGCTCAATCTGGTAGCGCAACAAGCGCAGGCCGCGCAAACGGAGGCGCTGCTGCCGCCGCTCGAGCGCGAGCTCGCGCAGACGCGCCACCAGCTCGCCGCGCTCTCCGGCCGGGCCCCCAGCGACGGCGGAATTCCAACCTTTGATCTGGCCGCCTTGACCTTGCCGCAGGACTTGCCGCTCTCGCTGCCGTCGGCGCTGGCGCGGCAACGGCCCGATATCCGCGCCGCGGAGGCGCTGCTTCACCAGGCCAGCGCACAGATCGGGGTTGCCACGGCGAACCAGTATCCGCAGATCAACCTGACCGGCAGCTTCGGCGCGCAATCGACGCAGCTGCATAATCTTTTTGCCGGCCCGAGCGTATGGAGCATCGGCGCCGGGTTGCTGCAACCGCTGTTCCACGCCGGCGAGCTCGAGCACAAGCGCAGCGCCGCCGTCGCGGCCTACGACCAGGCCGCGGCGCAGTATCGGGAGACGGTGCTGCTCGCGTTCCAGAACGTGGCCGATGCCCTGCGCGCGCTCGAAGCCGATGCGCGAACGCTGAAGGCGCAGTCGGCTGCCGAAGCCCTCGCCCGCGAGTCGTTGAACCTGACGCAACGGCAATTCCAGCTCGGCGCCACGAACTATATCGCGCTGCTTGACGCGCAGCGCCAGTTCAACCAGGCGCGGTTCGCGCTGGTACAGGCCCAGGCCAATCGCTACGCCGACACCGCGGCGCTGTTCCAGGCGCTGGGTGGCGGCTGGTGGAACGGCGACGCGGCCGCGCCTCCGGCCTGATCGCGCCGGCGCGACCGAACTCCCAACCGATTCCCACTCGAACACTCGAACGGAGAAGTCTGCGATGAAGTCTGCAATGAAGAAACGCATGATCATCATGCTGGTGCTCGTCGGAGTGCTGCTCGGCGGCATCGTGGGCTTCAATGTATTCAAGGGCTACATGATGCAGAAATACATGGCGTCCGCGCCGGTCCCGGCGGCGACGGTCAGCGCGATGAAGGTCGACTACGAGCAATGGCAGCCGCAGATGAACGCGATCGGCACGCTGCGTGCGATACGCGGCGTCGACGTAACCACCGAGGTCGCGGGGCTGGTGCGCAGCATGCATTTCAAATCGGGCGATGAGGTCAAGGAAGGCCAGGTGCTCGCCCAGCTCAACGACGAAACCGAAATCGCGCAGCTCAATTCGCTGCAGGCCGCCGCCGACCTCGCGGCGACCGTATACGAGCGCGATAAGCAGCTGCTCGCCGCGGAAGTCGCGAGCAAGGCGCAGGTCGACGCCGACTCCGGCGACCTCAAGAGCAAGCAGGCACTGGTCGCGCAGCAGGCGGCGCTGATCCGCAAGAAGACGCTGCGCGCCCCGTTCACCGGCAAGCTGGGCATCAGCACCGTCAATCCGGGCCAGTACCTGAATCCGGCCGACAAGCTGGTGACGCTGCAGACGATCGACCCGATCTTCGTCGATTTCAATCTGCCGCAGCAGCAGCTGCCGCAAGTCTCCGTCGGACAGAAGGTCACGCTGACCAGCGATGCCTATCCGGGGCAGACGTTCACCGGCAAGGTCAATGCGATCAACCCGAAGATCGATCCGTCGACGCGCAACGTGCAGATCGAAGCGACGGTGCCCAACGTCAAGCGCGAGCTCCTTCCCGGCATGTTCGCCAGCGTCAGGGTCGACCAGGGCGCGCCGCAACGCTACCTGACGGTGCCGCAGACGGCGATTACCTTCAACCCCTACGGCGATACCGTGTTCGTCGTCAAGCCGTCGGACAAGAAGGATGAAAAAGGCAACGCGCAGCTGACCGCGCAGCAGGTCTTCGTGACGACCGGTCCGACCCGCGGCGACCAGGTCGCGATCCTCAAGGGCATCGAGCCGGGCACGCAGATCGTCACCAGCGGACAGGTCAAGCTCAAGAACGGCTCCCCGCTGGTCATCGACAATTCGGTCCAGCCGTCGAACAGCCCCAACCCGACCGTGCAGGAAAAATAATGAATTTCACCGATATTTTCATTCGCAAGCCCGTTCTTGCGACGACGATAAGCCTGCTGATCCTCGTACTCGGTGTCCGCTCGCTGGTCGGCCTCGCGGTCAGGCAGTATCCGAAGACGCAGAACGCGGTCGTCACGATCAGCACCGCGTACTACGGCGCCGACGCCGCGACCGTCGCCGGATTCATCACCCAGCCGCTCGAAGGTGCGATCGCGCAGGCGCAGGGCATCGATTATCTTTCATCCACCAGCACATCGGGCGTCTCGGCGATCACGGCGACGCTGCGTCTGAACTACGATGCCAATCGCGCGCTGACCGAAATCAACACGCAGGTCAGCTCGGTGCGAAATCAATTGCCGCCCGAGGCACAGCAGCCGGTGCTCAATGTCCAGGTCGGACAGCAGATCGACGCGATGTACATGGGCTTTTTCGGCGAAGCGCTGCCCAACAACAACATCACCGACTACCTGGTTCGCGTCGTCAAGCCGAAGCTGGACTCGATCGAGGGCGTGCAGGTAGCCGAAATTCTCGGCGCCCGAACCTTCGCGCTTCGGGCCTGGCTCGACCCGGCACGGATGGCGGCATATGGCGTCACCGCGTCCGATGTCCGCACGGCGCTGGGCAACAACAACTACCTCGCCGCGCTCGGCACGACCAAGGGCCAGATGGTCAGCGTCGACCTGACCGCGGCGACCAGCCTGCACTCGGTCGAGGAATTCAAGAAGCTGGTGATCAAGGAGAAGGACAACGCGGTCGTCCGTCTCGAGGATCTCGGGACGGTGAGCCTGGGCGCGGAAAACTACGATTTCACCACTGCGTTCGGCGGGCGCAACTCGGTGTTCATCGGCATCAAGGTGGCGCCTGACGCCAACGTGCTCGACGTCGTCAAGCGCGTGCGCACCGTGTTCCCCAGCATCCAGGCGGAAATGCCGAATGGCATTAGCGGAGAGATCGTCTACGACTCGACCAAGTTCATCAGCAGCTCGATCGACGAGGTCGTCAAGACCCTGGGCCAGTCGTTGCTGATCGTCGCCGTCGTCATCTTCCTGTTCCTCGGCAGCTTGCGCGCGGTCCTCGTTCCGCTGATCGCGATGCCGCTATCGCTGATCGGCGCTTTTTTCGTCATGCTGGCGTTCGGCTATTCGATCAACCTGCTGACCTTGCTCGCGCTGGTGCTGGCTATCGGCCTGGTCGTCGATGACGCGATTATCGTCGTCGAGAACGTCGACCGGCACATGAAAGAGGGTAATCCACCGCTACAGGCGGCGCTGATCGCGGCGCGAGAGCTCGGTGCCCCGATTATCGCGATGACGATCGTCCTGGTCGCAGTCTATGTGCCGATCGGCTTCCAGGGCGGCCTGACCGGCGCCCTTTTCACCGAATTCGCCTTCACCCTGGCCGGCGCCGTCACGGTGTCGGGCATCGTCGCGCTCACGCTGTCGCCGATGATGACGTCGCGCTTCTTCCGCGCCGAGCAGGACACGGGGCGCTTTGTGCGCTTCATCGATCGCCAGTTCGACCGCCTGCATCGCAGCTACGAGCGGCGGCTGCATGGCACGCTCGATACCTGGGCGGTGCCGGTGGTGATGGGCGTGATCCTGCTGGGCGGCGTCGTCTACCTGTTCATGACCTCGAAGTCCGAGCTCGCGCCGCAGGAGGACCAGGGCGTGGTGCTGACCCAAGTCGTCGGTCCGCCGAATGCGACCTCGCAGCAGATGAACGTCTATTCGCAGCAGGTGTTCGAGATAGCGAAACAGACGCCCGAATACGATCAGATGTTCCAGATCACCGGCGTGCCGACGACCAATCAGGGCTTCGGCGGCGTGCTGTTCAAGCCGTGGAATGAACGGAAGAAGAGCGCGGTGCAGTTGCAGCAGGAGCTGCAGCAGAAGTGGAACAGCATCGCCGGTGCGCGCGTCGCCGCCTTCCAGTTTCCGTCGCTGCCCGGCTCGCAGGGCCTGCCGCTGCAGTTCGTCATCAAGACGACCGAGCCCTACCAGAAACTCAACGAGGTCGCGCAGGCGGTGCTGGCGAAGGCGCAGGCCAGCGGCATGTTCTTCTATGTCGACACCGATCTCAAGGTCGACAAGCCGCAGACGACCGTCCAGGTCGATCGCGACCTTGTGGCCACGCTGGGCCTGACGCAGCAGGACGTCGGCGCGGCGCTCGGCGCGGCGCTGGGCGGCAACTACGTCAACTATTTCTCCATCGCCGGGCATTCCTACAAGGTCATCCCGCAGGTGCAGCAAGTCGACCGGCTGAACGCAAACCAGGTGCTCGACTACCATATCCGCACCGCCGACGGCTCGCTGGTCCCGGCCTCGACCGTCGCGACGCAGAAGACCGAAGTGGTTCCCGAAGGCATCGCGCGCTTCCAGCAGCTCAATTCGGCGACGATCTTCGGCGTCTACTCGCCTGCGGTATCGCAGAGCCAGGTGCACGAGTTCATGAAAACGACGTTGCAGCAGGTCGCGCCCAGCGGGTACTCGTACGATTTCTCAGGCGCTTCGCGCCAGTTCGTGCAGGAGTCCGGCGGCTTCGTCGTCACGCTGCTGTTCGCGGTGATCATCGTCTTCCTCGCGCTGGCGGCGCAGTTCGAGAGCTTCCGCGATCCGATCGTCATCCTGGTGTCGGTGCCGCTGGCGCTGTTCGGCGCGCTAATCTTCATCAATCTCGGCCTGGCCACGCTCAACATCTACACGCAGGTCGGGCTGGTCACCTTGATGGGCCTGATCAGCAAGCACGGCATCCTGATCGTGCAATTCGCCAACAAGCTGCAGGCCGAAGGCAAGACCAAGCGCGAGGCGATCGAGCAAGCCGCGGGCGTGCGCCTGCGGCCGATCCTGATGACGACCGCGGCGATGGTGCTCGGCGTCGTGCCGCTGGTGATCGCCGCGGGCGCAGGCGCCGCGGGCCGCCACGCGATGGGTCTGGTGATATTCACCGGCATGTCGATCGGAACGCTGTTCACGCTGTTCGTCGTACCTGCGGTGTACATGTTGCTGGCTGCAGATCACCACAAGGCCGCGGCGCCCGCGGTCGAAGGCGCGCCACAGCCGCAACCGCAGCCTTAGAAACAGCGGGCCGCGGCGCCTTAGTGCCGCGGCGCGTCGCTGCCGATGCCGTCCGGCGCGGGGAATCGCGACCAGCGCGCGCCCAAAAGTGCTTGGCACGGCAATTGCTCGATTGTCGTTGCCCGGGGCGGGCGGCGCTTACCGACGCACTCCTCGCCCTTCGCGCCGCCTTTGCTCCGGGCCCTTCCCACGGAATCTGCGCGTTCGCCGCTCTGCAATCGCACCGCGCGATTGCGCGCAACGCGCTAAACGGCCAGATGTGCGCGCACGTTGTCCTCGTCCATTGTGCTGCCGGCGCCGCGGGCGACGACCTCGCCGCGCGACAGCACGACATAGCGATCGGCGAGCGACTTGGCGAAATCATAATATTGCTCGACCAGAAGGATCGCGATGTCGCCGGCGGCCAGCAGCTTGCGTATCGCCCGATCGATGTCCTTGATGATCGATGGCTGGATGCCTTCGGTGGGCTCGTCCAGGATCAACAGGCGCGGTCGCATCGCCAGCGCGCGGCCGATCGCCAGCTGCTGCTGCTGCCCCCCGGAAAGGTCGCCGCCGCGACGGCTCATCATGTGCTCGAGCACCGGGAACATCTCGAAAATGAATTCCGGGATCCTGGCGCCGCGTTTGGCGGTCGACAATCCCATCTGAAGATTCTCGGCGACGGTCAGCCGCGGAAAGATGTCGCGTCCCTGCGGCACGTAGCCGATCCCCAGCGCCGCTCGGGAGTACGGCGGCAGGCCGCCGATGATCCGGCCGTCGAAGGCGATCTCGCCGGAGCGCGTCGGCAACAGTCCCATCAGGCATTTGAGCAACGTCGTCTTGCCGACGCCGTTGCGTCCCATCAGCGCCGTGCAGGCGCCCGCCGGAACGTCGAACGACACGTCGCGCAGAATATGGCTGCCGCCGTAGTACTGATTGAGCGACCTGATTTCCAGCATTGCTATCGTCCGAGAAACACTTCGATCACTTCTTCGTTCTGCTGGATCTGGTCCATCGAGCCTTCGGCGAGCACGCTGCCTTCGTGCAGGACCGTCACCTTGTGGGCGATCCGCTCGACAAAATCCATGTCGTGCTCGACGACGACCAGCGTGTATTCGCCGGCCAGCTCGACGAAGAGCTCGGCGCTGCGCATCGTCTCGTCGTCGGTCATTCCCGCCACCGGCTCGTCGAGCAGCAAGAGCTGCGGCTCCTGCATCAGCAGCATGCCGATCTCCAGCCATTGCTTCTGGCCGTGCGACAGCAGGCCCGCGGGTCGCGCCGCCTGGCCGAGCAGCTTGATCGTGTCCAGCGTCGCTGCGATGCGGTCGCGCGCCACGCTGTCGAGTCGCGCCGTCAGCGTCGGACGCACGCGCTTGTCGACCTTGAGCGCGAGCTCGAGGTTTTCGAACACCGAATGCTGCTCGAAGACTGTCGGCTTCTGGAATTTGCGCCCGATGCCGGCGGTCGCGATTTCAGGCTCGGTCATCTTGGTCAGGTCGATCGTCTGGCCGAAGAACGCCGTGCCGGCGTCGGGGCGCGTCTTGCCGGTGATCACGTCCATCATCGTCGTCTTGCCCGCGCCGTTGGGCCCGATGACGCAGCGCAGCTCGCCGGCGTCGATCGCGAGCGACAGCTTGTCCAGCGCCTTGAAACCGTCGAAGCTGACCGAGATGCCGTCGAGATAAAGGATGCAGCCATGCGAGGTGTCGACCCCGGGCGCGAGCATCCGCGTTCCGGACGCGGCCTGCGCATCGTCCCAATGCTCGCGTCCATTGGCGAGGCTCATCGCTTGCGCACCCATGCCGCCTTTGCCACACCCGCGATTCCGTGCGGCAGGAACAGCGTGACGAGGATGAACAACAGGCCGAGCACGAACAGCCAGTATTCGGGCAGTGCCTGCGTGAACCAGCTCTTGCCGAGATTGACGACCGCCGCGCCGATCACCGGACCGACCAGCGTACCGCGACCGCCGACGGCGGCCCAGATCGCGATCTCGATCGAATTGGCCGGCGACATCTCGCTGGGGTTGATGATGCCGACCTGCGGCACGTACAGCGCTCCGGCGATGCCGCAGATCATCGCCGACACCGTCCAGATGAACAGCTTGAAATACAGCGGGTTGTAGCCCGAGAACATCACCCGCGTTTCCGCGTCGCGAATTGCGGTCAGCACGCGGCCCAGCTTCGAGGTCACGATCCAGCGTGCCAGCAGCAGAAAGCCGAGCAGGGCTGCGCCGGTCAACGCGAACAGCGCCATCCTCGTTTGCGGCGCGGTGATCGGAAAACCCAGAATCCGCTTGAAGTCGGTAAAGCCGTTGTTGCCGCCGAACCCGGTGTCGTTGCGGAAGAACAGCAGCATGAACGCGTAGGTCAGCGCCTGGGTGATGATCGAGAAGTAGACGCCCTTGATCCGCGAGCGGAACGCGAAGTAGCCGAACACCAGCGCCAGCAGCCCGGGAACCAGCACGACCAGCAGCGCTGCGTACCAGAAATGATCGGTGAGGCTCCAGTACCAGGGATACGCTTTCCAGTCGAGGAACACCATAAAATCGGGAAGCTTGCTGTGATAGACGCCCTCGAGGCCGATCGAGCGCATCAGGTACATGCCCATCGCGCAGCCACCCAGCGCGAAGAACAGGCCGTGGCCCAGCGACAGGATGCCGGTGTAGCCCCAGATCAGGTCCATCGCCAAGGCGACGATCGCGTAGCACATGATCTTGCCGATCAAGGTCACCGTGTAATCGGAAAGGTGAAGCGCGCTGCCGGGCGGGACGACCAGATGCAGCACGGGAAAGGCGACGAACAGCACCAGCGCGGCGACGACGTAGGCGAGCCAGCCGTTGAGCGGCAGGAGCCGCGCGAACTGCGGTCCTCCGGCGGGCGCCAGGGCCACGAACGCGGCGCCGGTCATCATGCCTCGACCGCGCGGCCCTTCAAGGCGAACAGGCCCTGCGGCCGCTTCTGGATGAACACGATGATGAACACCAGCACCGCGATCTTGGCCAGCACGGCGCCCGACCAGGCCTCGAGAAACTTGTTGACCACGCCGAGTCCCATCGCCGCGTACACGGTGCCGGCGAGCTGACCGACGCCGCCCAGCACGACGACCATGAACGAGTCGACGATGTAGCTCTGGCCGAGGTCGGGTCCGACGTTGCCGATCTGCGACAACGCGCAGCCGGCCAGCCCGGCGATGCCCGAGCCCAGCCCGAACGCCCAGGTGTCGACGCGGCGCGTCGGCACGCCGGTGCAACTCGCCATCGCCCGGTTCTGGGTGACCGCGCGCACGAACAATCCCAGCCGGGTCCGGGTCAGCAGCAGCCACATCGAGAGCAGCACGAACGCGGCGAAGCCGATGATCACGATCCGGCTCCATGGCAGGACGACGCCGGTGATCGCTTCGATGCCGCCGGACATCCACGACGGATTCTCGACCTGCACGTTCTGCGCGCCGAAGATCGTCCGCACGGTCTGCATCAGGATCAGGCTGATGCCCCACGTCGCCAGCAGTGTCTCGAGAGGCCGCCCGTAAAGGAAGCGGATGACCGTCCTTTCCAGGATCATTCCGACCAGCGCGGCAACGGCGAACGACACCGGCACCGCGGCGATCAGATAGGCGTCGAACCATTCGTTGAATCGGGAGCGGAAGATGTCCTGCACGACGTAGGTACTGTAGGCGCCGATCATGATCAGCTCGCCGTGCGCCATGTTGATCACGCCCATCAGGCCGTAGGTGATAGCGAGGCCGAGCGCCGCGAGCAGCAGGATGCTGCCCAGCGAAATCCCGCTGAAGACGCGGCCGATGATCTCGCCGGTCGAAAGCCTGCTCTGCACCGCGTGCAGCGACTTCTCGGCTTCGGCGCGAACGTCGGCGTCGGACTCGACGAACTGCCCGTCCTTCTGTTCGAGCACACCCAACAGCAGCGTCTTGGTATTCGGATTGTTGCTCCCGGCGAGCGCGCGAATCGCCGCCAGCCGCGTGTTCCGGTCGGTGCTCGCCAGCTGGATCGACGCCTGCGTCAGCAACAGCAGCGACTGGACTTCGGCATCGGTTTCCCTTGCCAGCGCGGCACCGATCGCCGGCAGCATGTCCTCGTCGGCACCGCTCTGCAGCTCCCTGGCGGCGGCCAGCCGAACCGCGCGATTCGGAGCATTGAGGCGGAACGAGGCGATCGCGTTGATCAACTGCTTGCGCACGCGATTGTTGACGACGATGTCGTCGCGGCTCGCCGGCACCGGAGCCACGGCGCTGCCGGTCAAAAGGTCGGTCGCGCTCGCCTCGGCGCCAGTGCCCTTGATCAGCAGTATCTGGGTATCGGCGACGGTTTGGACCTCGCCGTTCAGCAGCGCCTGCAATATCGGCAGCGCCGCGGGGTCGGCGCCTGACACCAGCGTCCTGATCGCGCTGAGCTTCGCCTCGTTATCGCCGAGGGTCAGGTCTCGGATCGCGTCCGGCGGCACGGCGCCTGTTGCGCAATGCATGATCGCGCACGACGCCAACGCGATGGCGAAACGCATGATCACCACTTCGAATTTCTCCTTGTCAGGCCACGACAATGCGACTGGCGGCAGCGGGTGATCACGGGCCGCTGCCGCCATGTCGGGACTTGCATTACGGCACTACTTCTTTTCCGGCTCGTCCTTCTTGCCGTCGTTTTCCGGGATGTACGGGCTCCACGGCGTCGCCTTGATCGGCCCCGGCGTCTTCCAGACGACATTGAACTGTCCATTGGCCTGGACTTCGCCGATGAACACCGGCTTGTGGAGGTGATGATTCTTTTCGTCCATCTTGATCGTGAATCCGTCCGGCGCCTTGAACGTCTGGCCCGCCATCGCCGCGATCACCTTGTTGACGTCGGTCGACTTGGCCTTCTCGACCGCCTGCTTCCACATGTTGATGCCGACATACGCCGCTTCCATCGGATCGTTGGTCAGCGGCTTGTCGGCGTTCGGCAGCTTCGCCTTGACCGCATACGCCGCCCATTTTTTCTTGAACTCGTCATTGGCCGGATTCTTCAGCGACATGAAATAGTTCCAGGCGGCCAGGTGGCCGACCAGCGGCTTGGTGTCGACGCCGCGAAGCTCTTCCTCGCCGACCGAAAATGCGACGACCGGCACGTCGGTGGCCTTCAGGCCCTGGTTGCCCAGCTCCTTGTAGAACGGCACGTTCGAGTCGCCGTTGATCGTCGACACGACCGCCGTCTTGCCTCCGGCGGAGAACTTCTTGATGTCGGCGACGATCGTCTGATAATCGGAGTGGCCGAACGGCGTGTACTTCTCGTCGATATCCTTGTCGGCGATGCCCTTGCTGTGCAGGAACGAGCGCAGGATCTTGTTGGTCGTGCGCGGGTATACGTAGTCGGTGCCCAGCAGGACGAAGCGCTTGGCGCCGCCGCCCTCCTTGCTGAGCAGGTACTGGACTGCGGGTATCGCCTGCTGATTCGGGGCTGCGCCGGTGTAGAAGACGTTTTTCGACAGCTCTTCGCCTTCGTACTGGACCGGGTAGAACAGCAATCCGTTCAGCTCTTCGAACACGGGCAGGACCGATTTGCGCGACACCGATGTCCAGCAGCCGAAGACCACTGCGACCTTGTCCTGCGTCAGCAACTGTCGCGCCTTTTCCGCGAACAACGGCCAGTTCGACGCCGGATCGACGACGACGGGCTCGAGCTTCTTGCCCATCACGCCGCCCTTGGCGTTGATTTCCTCGATCGCCATCAGTGTCACGTCCTTGAGGACGGTTTCGCTGATCGCCATCGTGCCCGACAATGAATGCAGGACGCCTACTTTGATCGTGTCGGCGGCGTGCGCCGGCGCGCCCAGCGAGAATCCGGCAGCGGCCAGCGTTGCCGTAATCGTCAGGCGTTTAAGAAAACTTCTTCGTTGCATGGTTTGACCCCGTGTCGAATGATGACGTTTGCTCGTTGTTTCCCTGTAGGCGAAGCGCATCGCTGCCGACCGGAACCATCCGAACGACCCATCGCCAGGCCGGTGTCACCTTGATGCCATGCGCTCCCCTGCTGTTGCTTCGCACAATCCATGCCATGCGCAGGCGAGCAAAGCTAACGCGCTGTTTTTGCGCCGAAGCTCGCACGATGACGGGGACAAGCGTCGCGATGCTGCGCCGGCGCCGCGCCGACTGGACGGCCCAATACAGTGCACCGCCATCGGCCGCGCACTACTTTGGCTCTTGCGACGACGGCGCTAGTTAACGAATCGTGCGGCGCGGGCGTTCATTCGCCGACGGCCGGCGCGCGCTGGTTTCTCGCGCCCAGCATGCCGCGCTCGACGACAAAGCGGATCACCGTATCGAGCCCCTCGCCGCTCTTCAGGTTGGTGAAGACGAACGGACGCTCGCCGCGCATGCGCCGGGCATCGCGATCCATCACCTCGAGCGAGGCACCTACCATCGGCGCCAGGTCGATCTTGTTGATGATCAGGAGGTCGGACTTGGTGATGCCGGGGCCGCCTTTGCGCGGGATCTTGTCGCCGGCGGCGACGTCGATCACGTAGAGCGTCAGATCGGACAGCTCGGGCGAAAAGGTCGCGGCGAGATTGTCGCCGCCGCTTTCGACGAAAACCAGGTCGAGATTGCCGAAGCGCTGCGCCAGGCGGTCGACCGCTTCGAGATTGATCGACGCGTCCTCGCGAATAGCCGTATGCGGGCAGCCGCCGGTCTCGACGCCGATGATGCGATCGGCAGACAGCGCCTCGTTGTCGACCAGAAACCTCGCATCCTCTTCGGTGTAGATGTCGTTGGTGACGACGGCGATTTCGTAGCTCCCCCGCAGGGCGCGGCACAGCGCGAGCGTCAGCGCGGTCTTGCCCGAGCCGACCGGGCCGCCGACACCGACGCGCAGAGGTTGCGAGATCGCCATGGGCAAAAGTTTACGAGCGGAACAGCCGGCTGTATTGCGTCTCGTGCCTGGCGCTGGCCAGCGCCAGGCCGGGCGCGAAGTTCGTGATCTCGCCATCGGGGATCGTCCTGGCGCGAACGAGCGCCGGCGGAATCCGTGTCGCGAGATCCTTGAGCAGACGCTGCGCCGCCAGCTGGCCGAGCGGCACCGACTTGATCGCAGCCATCGTCTGGTTTTCGAGCCACACCCACAGGTAGGCGGTCAGCGCGGGGACGGCGGCGATGCGGAAACCGCATGCCGCAAGCGCGAACGACGCCGGCAAGCTCAGCGGCGCGCAGCGTCGTGTCGCTTCGAGCGCCGGCGGATCGAGCAACTCCAGATCGGACGCCAGGCGCGCCAGCGAGCCGCCCATCTGTTCA
>DASYJB010000177.1:0-2316 GCA_035996965.1 Casimicrobiaceae bacterium
GGCGGATTCTGGGGCGGCGTGGGCGAGCCCCCTGTCTGCGTGGCGCCGCCAGCAGTTCTGAACGCGTATTTTGCGGCCACTGGCCGGCGCATCCGTTCGTTCCCGCTGAAGAAGCACGACATCCAGCTGGTCTAGGCAAGCCTGCCCTTACGATCGCAGCTCTACCACGACGAACACCAGCGCCGAATCGCCGTTGTAATCGGGCGCCGCGTCGGCCGGCCTGGCCGCGACAAGCGCGCGCCCTTCGTCCGAATCCGGCAAAGGAGAGCGTTCGAACAAGATCAGCTTCGGCACGGTGGCCGTGTCGAACGAAATTTCCATCGGCACGTCGCGCGTTCCGACGCCCCAGACCCGGACGAACGTCGGATCCTTGCTCTTGAGCTGATCGGCGCCGACCGCCTGCTGATTGTCGAGGCGGATCGACTCGATGCCTGAATTGGGCGCGATGCCGACGCCGATCTGAAAGCCGCCGCGGCCGCTGCGCAGCGTTCCTCGCACCACCGTCGTGCCGCCCTGCGTCGCAATCTCGTTGACGATGAAGCTCGGCGCCGGCAGGTGCGGCCCGGTGGCGTCCTTGAATCGCCCTTGCGCTTTCGCCAGGCCGAGCTGCCGGTACTCCTCGTCGTGCTGCGGAAACCCTTGAGTCTTCAGAAATCGCTCATCCGGGGCGCCGACAAAGCCGATCAGCCAGCGCGGTTTCGCCGCCTGGTCGTCGTAGTAGACGACGTTCAGGCCTCGCGGATGGCCGGCCGCATAGGGGGGTGTCTGGCTCGCGACCGCCGCGGAACCTGCGACGACCAAGGCGCACAGCGCGGACAGCGCCCAGGCCGCGCGCGAGTCATCACCAGGACTCGTGGCAAACACCGGGACCAGCGCCAGCGAGAGCGGAATCAGCACGAGAATCTTGTACTGACTCGAGTCGAAGCCGAGCACGAGCTCGAGCCCGAGCAGGAAGGCAAGCAAAAAGAACGCCGCGAGAACGAATCCGACCAGCCCGGTTACGCGCAGCGAACGCGCGGCGCGTTTCCGGACGAGCGTCTCGATCCATCCGGCGATCGCGACTCCGAATACCGGCCAAAGGAACGGATACGACGCGCCGCCGATCGTGAGCGCAACGCCGAGAGCGAGCAGCGCCAGCACGACCCAGTTCACCAGCAGCAATGCGCGTGCATCGACGCGGGAGCCCACGAATGCGGCGACGATCAGCGGAACGAGTATTCCGGAAGTCGCCAGCGCGACGCGCGCGGGCCAGGGTTGCGGATGATCGAGCGGATGCACGCCGGGCCAGATGCCTAGCGGATACGACAGCGCCCATCCGAAGGCAAACAGCAGCACGGGCACCGCGATGAAAGCGATCACCGCTCGACCAGTCGCACGCGGCGTGAACGCATCCCGATGCACGAATATCAGGCCGATCAGGCCCAGCAGCGCGACCAGCGCGATCGGCACATTGATCGCGGCCGGCCAGAGCACGGTGACGAGGCCGAAGACGTCGAAGAAACTGGCATCGGATGAAGCGGTCAGCGTCGCGAGATCGGCGTCGGCTAACGCGCCGGCGACCTCGAATGCATGCTCGCCGGCGTGCTGCAGTGATCGCCGGTCGATGTATTGAAGATTGTCCCGGATCGAGTGATACAGCGAGGCCGAATTCGAGAACGCGAAATTGAACCCGGACAGCCCCAGCTTTCGATAGACCGAAAAATCCGTGTCGTTGGGCAGCAATTTGTAGACTTCGTAGCTGACCGAGCTGGCCGACGGCCGCGCGACCGCGTGGGCGAAGAGATTCATCAAGCGCGCGTTGGCGGGACCGGTCTCGAACATCATGCTCGGGCCCGACGCGCCGCGCGCTTCGAAATTGACGACGACCCCGACGCGGCGCATCAGCGGATGGCGTTCGGCAAACGCGCGCGCACCGCGCAATCCGGTCTCCTCGCCGTCGGTGAGCAGAAAGATGAGGTCGTTCCGGGTTGTCCTGGCGCTGAAGGCGCGAGCGAGCTCGAGCACGACGGCAACGCCCGCGCCATCGTCGCTGGCGCCGGGGCCCGCAGGCACGCTGTCGTAGTGCGCGGTTACCAATACGGCCTTGCCTTCGCCCGTTCCCTTGTGCACGGCGACGATGTTCTCGACCGCGGTGCAGCCGGGGTTGCGCGGGGCGGTATCGCATTGAAAGGCCGCCTGCACGTCGGGCGCGTATCCGGCCGACTTGAGCTCGGCAAGGATCCGGTCGCGCACGATAACGTTTTCCGGCGACCCGGCCGTATGCGGCCGTTGCTCTTTCAGCAACCCCGACAGGGTCGCGAACGCGTGTTCCTCGGA
>DASYJB010000178.1:0-19035 GCA_035996965.1 Casimicrobiaceae bacterium
TTCAGCCACGGCGCGGTCGGCAGGCATTTCGGCGAGTTCGTCGATGCCGAGCCCTGCGCATCGATCGACGAAGTTTTCCGCGCCGCCGAATCCGGGCAAACCGACTACGCGGTCGTGCCGGTCGAGAACTCCACCGAGGGCGCGGTCGGACGGACGCTGGACTTGATGTGCCAGACCGAGTTGACGATCGTCGGCGAGATTCGCCTGCGCATCCAGCAGAATCTGCTGGCGAAGGGTATCCCGCTCGACGCGGTGCGCAAGATTTATTCGCACTCCCAATCGCTGTCGCAATGCGCGCTGTGGCTCGCGCGCCATTTGCCCGCTCTACCGCGGATTCCGGTGGCGAGCAACGCCGAGGCGGCACGGCTGGCGGCGAGCGAGCCCGGCGCCGCCGCGATCGCCGGCGAGACCGCAGCCGCGATCTATGCGCTGGACGTGCTGGCGCCGCATATCGAGGACGATCCGAACAACACGACGCGCTTCTGGGTGCTGGGCCGGCATGCGGTGGCCCGCTCGGGCGACGATGAAACCTCGCTGGTGATGTCGGCGCAGAACCGGCCGGGCGCCGTGCACGCGCTGCTCGAGCCGCTGGCCAGACACGGCGTTAGCATGAACCGGCTGGAATCGCGTCCGGCGCGCACCGGCTTGTGGGAGTACCTGTTTTTCGTCGACCTCGAAGGCCATCGCGACGACGCACCGGTGGCTGCGGCGCTGGCGGAGCTCGGCGCGCGCGCACCGTTCCTCAAGCTGCTGGGATCGTACCCGGCCGCGCAAGTCTGAACAGCAGGCAGGCGATGAGCGCAGACGCGAACGCAAGCGCAATATCGGCGCTCTCGCCCGACTACGTGCGCCGCATCAGCCCCTACGTGCCGGGCAAGCCGATCGCGGAGCTCGCGCGCGAATACGGGCTCGTCGAAAGCCGGATCGTCAAACTCGCCTCGAACGAGAACCCCCGGGGGCCGAGCCCGAAAGTGCGCGCGGCGATCGCCGCCGCGGTGGCCGATGTCACCCGCTATCCTGACGGCAACGGCTTCGCGCTCAAGCAGGCGCTGGCGGCGCGCTTCGGCGTCGGTCTCGACCAGATCGTGCTGGGCAACGGCTCGAACGACATTCTCGAGCTCGCGACGCAGGCGTTCCTGCGTCCCGGCGATGACACCGTTTATGCGCAGCATGCCTTCGCCGTGTATCCACTGGCGACGCAGGCGCGGGGCGCCCGAGGCATCGAAGTAAGGGCGCGCGACCTGGGCCACGATCTGGCGGCGATGCGGGCCGCGCTGACGCCGCAAACGCGTATCGTGTTCATCGCCAACCCGAACAACCCGACCGGGACCTGGCTGCCGCCGGCCGACGTGCAGGCGTTCGTCGCCTCCGTTCCGACCAGCGTGCTGATCGTGCTGGACGAGGCGTACAACGAATATCTGCAGACCGGCCAGCAGGCGAACAGCGCGTCCTGGATCGCGGCGCATCCGAATCTGATCGTGTCGCGCACTTTTTCCAAGGCGTACGGGCTTGCCGGCCTGCGCGTCGGCTATGGCATCGCCGATGCCGGTGTTGCCGACATGCTCAACCGCGTCCGGCAGCCGTTCAACGTCAACTCGATCGCGCAGGCGGCCGCGCTGGCCGCGCTTGCCGACGAAGACTATGTCGCCGAAAGCGCGCGTCTGAATCGCGATGGGCTCGTTCAGCTGATGGCAGGCCTCGATTCGATCGGCGTCGCATATCTGCCATCGCACGGAAACTTCCTGATGGTTCGCGTCGCCGACGCAGGAAAAGGCGCAGCGCCGGTGTACGAGTCGCTGCTTCGCTCCGGCGTCATCGTGCGCCCGGTGGCCAACTATGGCCTGCCCGACTGGCTGCGGGTCACCGTCGGATTGCCCGAAGAGAACGCCCAATTTCTCTCGGCGCTCGGCGCCGCGCTCGGCCGATAGTGTCCTCGCGTGCTCCCGGCAAGCTTGTCGTCGTCGGCACGGGGCTGATCGGCGGCTCGTTCGCGCTTGCGTTGAAAAATGCCGGCAAGGTCGGCAGCGTGGTCGGCGTCGGCCGTGGACGCGACAATCTCGATCGCGCGCTGCGGCTGGCGATCATCGACCGGGCGTACACGCGGGACGAGGGCTGGACGGCGGAGCTCGCCGACGCCGCGCTGGTGCTGCTGGCCACACCGGTCGGCGAAATGCCTGCGCTGTTCGCCGCGATCGCGCCGCATCTGGGACCCGGGACGATCGTCAGCGACGCCGGCAGCACCAAGCAGGACGTGATCGCCGCGGCGCGTGCCACGCTCGGCGCCGCGTTTTCGCGTTTCGTGCCGGCACACCCGATCGCGGGCAGCGAACGCTCGGGCGCCGCCGCTGCATCGGCATCGCTGTTTCGCGGCCGCCAAGTCGTGTTGACGCCGCTGGCGGAAACCGATCCGGCCGCCGTCGAGCGCGTGCGCGAATGGTGGACGCAGTGCGGCGGGATCGTCACCCTGCTTACCGCCGAGCGGCACGACACGCTGCTTTCGGCGGTCAGCCATTTGCCGCATCTGTTGGCATTCGCATTGATCGGCGAGCTCGCCGACCGTCCCGACGCCGCCGATTACTGGCGCGTCGCAGGAAACGGACTGCGCGATTTCACGCGGTTGGCGGAAAGCCATCCGGACATGTGGCGCGACATATGCATCGCCAACGCCGTGCGGCTGCGCGCCGATCTGGCTGCCTACCGGCAACAACTGGACCGTATCGATGCGATGCTGGCGGGCGCGGACGGCGCCGCGCTTGGCGGGCTGTTCGCGCGCTCCGGCGCGGCGCGGGCCGCCTTGCTTGCCGGCCGGCGCGGAGGCGACGATGCCGGTTAGCGCCTCGGGCCAGCGCGCCGCTGAATATCTCGACATCGGTCCGATCGAGCGCATGTCCGGGACCTTGCGCCTGCCCGGTTCCAAGAGCATTTCAAATCGCAGCCTGCTGCTGGCTGCGCTGGCCCGGGGGACGACCGAGCTGGCTGGGTTGCTCGATGCCGACGATGTCGATCGCATGCGCGAGTCCCTGCGCACGCTGGGGGTGCGAATCGAACAGGGCGCGGCGGGCAAGTCCGCTATCGTGCATGGCGTTGCCGGCGCGTTTCCCGTGCGGCGGGCGAGCCTCTTCCTGGGCAATGCAGGCACTGCCTTTCGCCCGTTGACGGCGGCGCTGGCGTTGTCGCATGGCGATTACGAATTGTCGGGTGCGCCGCGCATGCACGAGCGGCCGATCGGCGATCTGGTCGACGCGCTGCGTGCGCTCGGGGCCGACATTCGCTACCGCGGCGCCACCGGCTTCCCGCCGCTGACGATCGCTCCGGGCGCGGTGCGCGGCGGCGGCAGGGTCGCGATTCGCGGCAACGTATCCAGCCAGTTCGTGACGGCGCTGCTGATGGCGTTGCCGCTAGCCGGTGGCGATGCGACCGTCGAGGTGCAGGGCGAGCTGATCTCGCGTCCGTACGTCGACATGACGCTGGCGCTGATGCGTCGCTTCGGCGTCGCCGTCGTGCGCGAGCGCGACGATCTGTTCCGGGTGCCTGCGGCGGCGGCCTATGTGAGTCCGGGGACGCTGTCGGTGGAAGGCGATGCCTCGTCGGCATCGTATTTTCTGGCCGCCGGAGCGATCGGCGGCGGACCGGTGCGCATCGAGGGCATCGGCCAGAGCAGCATCCAGGGCGACGTTGGATTTGCCGGAACACTGTCGGCAATGGGCGCCGACGTCCGCAGCGGCGACGATTGGATCGAGGTACGCGGCGAGGCAAAGCTTCACGGCATCGATGCCGATTTCAACGCCATTCCCGACGCGGCGATGACGGCGGCGATGGTCGCGCTTTTCGCCGAAGGTCCGACCTTGCTGCGCAATATCGGCAGCTGGCGAGTCAAGGAAACCGATCGCATCGCAGCGATGGCCCGCGAGCTTCGCAAGCTGGGCGCCTCGGTCGACGAAGGCGCCGACTGGATGCGCGTGACTGCGCCCGCGCATTGGCAGCCGGCCACGATAGCCACCTATGACGACCATCGCATTGCGATGTGTTTTTCGCTTGCTGCGCTGGGCGGTGTGGCGGTGAGAATCAGCGATCCGCAATGCGTGCGCAAGACATTCCCCGGCTATTTCGCCGCATTCGAGCGCCTGGCGCTGCGATCTTGATCTGCGGCCACGCGACGGCGTCCGATTCAGCGGCCGAGGGAGCGCCGGTGATCGCAATCGACGGCCCTGCGGCGTCCGGCAAGGGCACGATCGCGCAGGGCGTCGCGGCGGCGCTCGGTTATCGCTATCTCGACAGCGGTTCGCTTTATCGGCTGGTGGCGCTGGAAGCGGCGCGGCAGAAGGTGTCTTTCGATGACGAGCCACGGCTTGCTGCGCTTGCCGACGGGCTCGACTTGAGCTTTGGCGACGGGCGCGTTTTTCTGTCCGGCCAGGACGTTACCGACGCGATACGCGCCGAACAGGTCAGTGCGATTGCCTCGAAGGTCGCCGTCCTGCCGCGGGTGCGGACGGCGCTGCTGACCCGCCAGCGGGCTTTCCGTGCGCCGCCCGGGCTCGTGGCCGAGGGGCGAGACATGGGCACAGTCGTGTTTCCGGACGCCAAGCTCAAGATCTACCTGACCGCCAGCGCCGAGGCCCGGGCGAGCCGCCGGTATAAGCAGTTGATCGACAAAGGAAACTCGATTACAATTCAAGGTCTTTTGCGCGATATCCGGGAACGGGACGAGCGCGACAGTGCCCGCGCGGAGGCGCCGCTCAAGACCGCCGCCGACGCTATGGTGCTGGATACCACCGACATGGCCGCCGATGCGGCCATCGCCTATGTGTTGCAGCAGTATCAGGCGCTTAGCGTAGCCGGATCCACCAGGCGTGCGTGAACGCGTCGAAACAGGCTTAGCAGTACCGCGGCAGATTCGCCGGCCGGGCGCTACAGGCGTCTCGCGGCGACGGCAAGGTCCGCCATCCGGGCGCGAGAAGGGCAGTCCGGACGGCGGTTTGACCAACGGACCCGTAGCCACGCCCGTGGCGACGGACGAAACGACAGGACACCACGATACATGACAACCGCAACCACCAACCCCGCCGCTCCGGCCCAGGAGAACTTCGCTGCCTTGTTCGAGGAATCGCTCGCGCGGCAGGAAATGCGGCAGGGCGAACTGATCACAGCCGAAGTCACGCGCGTCGACTACAACATCGTCGTCGTCAACGCGGGGCTCAAGTCCGAGAGCTTCATCCCGATCGAGGAATTCAAGAACGACAAGGGTGAAGTCGAGGTCAAGGCCGGCGATTTCGTCACCGTCGCGATCGAAAGCCTCGAAGACGGCTACGGCGAAACCCGCCTGTCGCGCGACAAGGCCAAGCGACTGAAGGCCTGGCACGACCTCGAAGCTGCGATGGAGCAGGGAACGATCGTTTCCGGCGTCGTCAGCGGCAAGGTCAAGGGTGGCCTGACGGTCATGGTCAACGGCATACGTGCCTTCCTGCCGGGATCGCTGGTCGACATCCGGCCGGTCAAGGACACGTCGCCGTACGAATTCAAGACGCTGGAATTCAAGGTCATCAAGCTCGACCGGAAGCGCAACAACGTCGTGGTCTCGCGCCGAGCGGTGCTTGAAGCGAGTCTCGGCGCCGAGCGCGAGGAGCTGCTGAAGACGCTGCAGGAAGGCGCGATCGTCAAGGGCATCGTCAAGAACATCACCGACTACGGTGCGTTCGTCGATCTGGGCGGCATCGACGGCTTGCTGCACATCACCGACCTGGCATGGCGTCGGGTCAAGCATCCGTCGGAAGTGCTCGCTGTCGGCGACGAGGTAACCGCCAAGGTGCTCAAGTTCGACCAGGAGAAGAATCGCGTTTCGCTGGGCATGAAGCAGCTCGGCGAGGACCCGTGGGTCGGCCTGTCGCGCCGCTACCCGCCCGGCACGCGCCTGTTCGGCAAGGTCACCAACCTGACCGACTACGGCGCATTCGTCGAGATCGAGCAGGGCATCGAAGGCCTGGTGCACGTCTCCGAGATGGATTGGACGAACAAGAACATCCATCCGACCAAGGTCGTGCAGCTGGGCGACGAGGTCGAGGTGATGATCCTGGAAATCGACGAGGAGCGCCGCCGCATCTCGCTCGGCATGAAGCAGTGCATGCCAAATCCGTGGGAGGAGTTCTCGATCAACCACAAGAAGGGCGACAAGGTCAAAGGACTGATCAAGTCGATCACCGACTTCGGCGTGTTCATCGGACTGCCGGGCGGCATCGACGGCCTGGTGCACCTATCCGACCTGTCCTGGTCGGCGACCGGCGAGGCAGCGGTGCGCGACTACAAGAAGGGCCAGGAAGTGGAGGCCGTCGTGCTTGCGATCGACGTCGAGCGCGAGCGTATCTCGCTCGGCATCAAGCAGCTCGACGGCGACCCGTTCTCGAACTACGTCGCGACGCACGACAAGGGCAGCCTCGTCAGTGGAACGGTGAAGTCACTCGACGGCAAGGGGGCGGTCATCGCGCTCGACGGCGACGTCGAAGGCTATCTGCGCGCATCGGAAGTCGCGCGCGATCGCGTCGAGGATATCCGCTCGCACCTGAAGGAAGGCGACTCGGTCAATGCGATGATCATCAACATCGACCGCAAGAATCGCTCGATCAATCTGTCGATCAAGGCGAAGGACAGCGCCGATGAATCGGAGGCGCTGCAGCGGATGACTGCGGAGAATTCCGGCACGACCGCCGGAACGACCAACCTGGGGGCGCTGCTCAAGGCCAAGCTCGACAACAAGAACCAAGGGTAGGCGGCTCACGTGATGACCAAATCGGAGCTGATCGACCGCTTGGCGGCGCAGTTCCCGCAATTGGTGGCGAAGGACGCCGAGCTCGCGGTGAAGATGATCCTCGACGCGATGGCCGAAAGTCTGGCCAAGGGCGAGCGAATCGAAATCCGCGGGTTCGGCAGCTTCGGCCTCAACTACCGGCCGCCGCGCACCGGCAGGAACCCAAAGTCGGGCGAGCGTGTCCAGGTGCCGGAGAAGCACGTTCCGCACTTCAAGGCCGGAAAGGAATTGCGCGAACGCGTCGACTTCAAGGAAATGAAAAAGGGTTGATGATGACCCGGACTGAAGTATTTTCATTGGACTCGCAGCATGAGATACGTCCGCTGGCTCGTCGGGCTCGTCGTCTTCGCAGGCCTGCTGCTGCTTGCGCTGCAGAACGCGGAACCGGTCACGCTACATGTGTATGACGGCGTCGGTTGGCGGACGCCGCTGATCTTCCTGCTTCTGATCGTGTTCGCCGCCGGGGTCGCGGCGGGACTGCTGGCCGGTTCGATCCGCTCGGTGCGCCTGAAGCGGCAATTGAACCGCCTGCGCCACCAGCAGCGGCGCGCGCCGGTGACACGTCCACGCGACGGAGGCTGAAGCGAAGTGCCGACCATTGAAATCGAGATCTGGTGGCTGCTGGCACTGACGCTGCTGTTTTTCGCGCTGGGCTGGATCGCCGCCCGCATCGACATCAAGCATCTGCTGCGCGAATCGCGCGCGCTGCCCTTGTCGTACTTCCGCGGCCTCAACTTCCTATTGAACGAACAGCCCGACAAGGCGATCGAGTCGTTCATCGAAGTGGTCAAGGTCGATCCGCAGACGATCGATCTGCATTTCGCGCTGGGTAACCTGTTCCGCCGGCAGGGCGAGATCGACCGCGCCATCCGGATGCATCAGAACCTGCTCGACCGGCCCGACCTTCCGCCGGACAAACGCGAGACCGCGGTCTTCGAGCTCGCCCAGGACTTCCATCGCGCCGGCCTGCTCGACCGGGCGGAGGATCTGTTCACCAAGCTCGACGGCAGTACGTTCGAGCTCCAGTCGCTGGGCTCGCTGCTGCAGATCTACGAGCAGGAAAAGGACTGGCCGAAGGCGATCGGCGCGACCCGCCGCATGGAAACGCTGGCCAAGCATCCGTACTTCAAGGAAATCGCCCATTACCACTGCGAGATGGCGCAAGGCTCGCTGCTGCGCTCGCAAACCGACGAGGCCCGGCGCTTCATCGACCAGGCGCTGGCCGAATACAAGCTGTGCACGCGGGCGACGATGCTGCTGGGCGACCTCGAGGCGCAACAGGGCAACGATGCGGCGGCGATCGCCTCATGGCAGCACATCGAGTCGCAGAACCCCGCGTTTCTCGGCCTGGTGGCGGACAGGCTGGCCGACGCGTACCGCCGGACCGGCGACATCGCGCAGGGTATTCGGGTGCTGCGCAACTACGAGGACCAGTATCCTTCGCTCGATCTGCTCACGACGCTGTTCAACCAGATCCTGGCGCACGACGGGCCGGAAGCGGGAACGCAACTGATCAAGGACGAGCTCTCGCGCAATCCGACCTTGCTCGGCCTCGACAAGCTGCTCGAAGCACAGCTGATGGAAGCGCCGGCGGAGCGCCGCCACGATCTGGAGCTGGTCAAGACGCTGGTCAGCCAGCACATCAAGCGGCTGGGCATGTATCGTTGCGAGCAATGCGGCTTTCGCGCCAAGCAGTACTACTGGCGTTGCCCGGGCTGCGGCAAATGGGAAACGTACTCGCCGCGACGGACCGAGACGCCGGATGGATTCGCGTGAATGGGCGCCGCGTTGAACCGGGCGCGACGCGAGCTGGTACCTGACGCGCAGGGTTGGCGCTAGGATGCGATCGAGGATGCAAAACCGGTGAACGCCGCTGATCCCCGCGTGATCGTCGCGCTGGACTTTCCCGACATGCTGAGCGCTTTCGGCCTCGCTGCCAGGCTCGACCCGGCGCTGTGCGCGGTCAAAGTCGGCAAGGAGCTGTTCACCGTCGCGGAAGCCGGCCTGGTGCGCGAGCTCGTCCGCCGCGGCTTTCGCGTGTTCCTGGATCTCAAGTTTCACGACATCCCGAATACGGTGGCGCAGGCCTGTGCGGCGGCGACGCGGCTGGGGGTCTGGATGATCGACGTTCATGCCGCAGGCGGCGCGGCAATGCTCGCCGCGGCGCGCGACGCCGTCGCGCGGACGGCGGCCGAAGAGCGTCGACCGCGCCCGCTGTTGATCGCGATCACCGTGCTCACCAGCCTCGATGCGTCGGATCTGGCCGCGATCGGCGTCGGCGGTACACCCGAAGCGCAGGCGTTGCGGCTCGCCCAGCTGGCCAAGGCGAACGGCCTGGACGGCGTCGTCTGCTCGGCGCAGGAGGCAGCGATGCTGCGCTCCGCATGCGGTCCGGCATTCAAGCTCGTCACCCCGGGCATCCGCCTCGAGGGCACAGCGGCGCACGACCAGGCGCGGGTGATGACGCCGGAGGCCGCTATCGCAGCGGGCGCCGATTACCTGGTTATCGGCCGCGCGATCACCGCGGCGGCGGACCCGGTGCGCGCCCTGCGCGAGATCAACGCCTCGCTGGGCATGCCGGCTTGAAGATCACGATGATCGGCACGGGATACGTGGGGCTCGTCTCCGGGACGTGCCTCGCGGAAGTCGGCAACGACGTCCTCTGCCTCGACGTCGATGCGCGCAAGATCGACATGCTGAAGGCCGGCGGCGTGCCCATCCACGAGCCGGGACTGCAGGACATGATCCATCGCAACGTCGAAGCCGGGCGCCTGCGCTTCACGACCGATGTCGACGCCGCGGTGGCGCACGGCAGTCTTCAATTCATCGCCGTCGGCACGCCGCCCGACGAGGACGGCGCCGCCGACATGCAGCACGTCCTTGCCGCCGCGGCCGCGATCGGTCGGCGCATGACCGATTACAAGGTCATCGTCGACAAGTCGACCGTTCCGGTCGGCACCGCCGATCGCGTGCGCCAGACGATCGCCGCCGAGCTTGCCGCCCGCGGCGCCGCGCTGCCTTTTGCCGTCGTGTCGAATCCGGAATTCCTGAAGGAAGGCGCCGCGGTCGAGGATTTCATGCGGCCCGACCGCATCGTCATCGGCGCCGACGACGATCGTGCGATCGCGCTGCTGCGTGCCGTGTACGCGCCGTTCCAGCGCAATCGCGAGCGGCTGCTGGTCATGGACGTACGCTCGGCCGAGCTCACCAAATACGCGGCCAATGCGATGCTCGCGACCCGCATCTCGTTCATGAACGAGATGGCGAATCTCGCCGACGCGCTGGGCGCCGACATCGAGCACGTGCGCCAGGGCATCGGATCGGATCCGCGCATCGGCTATCATTTCCTCTATCCAGGCGCCGGCTATGGCGGATCATGTTTCCCCAAGGACGTGAAGGCACTTCAGCACACCGGCGCCCAGCACGGCCGCCCGTTGTGCATCCTCGCGGCAGTCGAAGCGGTCAACGAGGCGCAAAAAACGCGCCTGGTCGACAAGATCGTCGCGCGGCTCGGCGACGATCTTGCCGGCAAGACGTTTGCGCTATGGGGGCTCGCATTCAAACCCGATACCGACGACATGCGTGAAGCGCCGTCGCGCGCGATCATTGCCGGATTGCTCGAGCGCGGCGCGTCCGTTGCCGCCTACGATCCGGTCGCGATCGACCAGGCCAGGCGCGTGTTCGGCAACACGCCGGGACTGTCGTTCGCGAGCTCGCCGATGGCCGCCGTCGCCGGGGCCGACGCGCTGCTGGTCGTCACCGAGTGGAAGGAATTCCGCAGCCCCGAATTCGCCGAAATCCGACGCCAGTTGAAGCAACCCCTGCTGTTCGACGGCCGCAACCTGTTCGACCCCGCGCTGGTGCGCGCGGCGGGCATCGAATATTTCGGGATCGGCCGCAGCTAGCGCCCGTTCATTCAACGTGAGCCAGCCCTGATGCCTACGAACGCGCGGCGCTTCAGCGATTTCCGCGATGCGGTCCGTCGCGCGCGCGTGCTGGTCGTCGGCGACGCGATGCTCGATCGTTACTGGTTCGGCGACGTCGATCGTATTTCGCCCGAGGCGCCGGTGCCGGTCGTGAAGATCGCGCGCAGCGAGGAGCGTCCGGGGGGCGCCGCCAACGTCGCGCGCAACGCCGCGGCGCTGGGCGCGCGGGTGACGCTGATTAGTGTCATTGGCGACGACGAGCCGGGGCATGTGCTCGAACGGCTGCTCCGCGGCGAAAGCGTGCACACATCGCTGCATCGCGATCCCGCGCTGCCGACGACGGTGAAGCTCCGCGTGATCGGGCGCCAGCAGCAGCTGTTGCGCATCGACTTCGAGACCGTGCCGTCGCCATTGGCGCTGGCGGCGAAGCTCGCCGACTACGAGCGCACGCTGGCCGGTTTCGACGTCGTCGTACTCTCCGATTACGGCAAGGGCGGGCTGTCGCAGATCGAGCGCATGATCGCGCTCGCCCGGGCGGCGGGCAAACCGGTGCTGGTCGACCCGAAGGGCGAGGCCTACCTGCGCTACCGCGGCGCGACGATGCTGACGCCCAACCGGGCCGAGTTTCGCCAAGTCGTCGGCCCGTGGCGCAACGAAGCCGAGCTCGCGGAAAAGGCGCAGATCTTGCGCAGCGAGCTGGCGCTCGATGCGCTGTTGATCACGCGCTCGGAAGAGGGAATGTCGCTCTACACCGATGCCGGAGCGCAGCACATCCCGGCGCAGGCGCGCGAAGTCTTCGACGTGTCCGGAGCCGGTGACACGGTGATCGCGACCCTGGGCACCTTGCTAGGCGCGCACGCCGATATCGGCAGCGCAGTGCGCATCGCCAACAAGGCGGCCGGCATCGTCGTCGGCAAGCTGGGCACCGCCGTCGTGCACCCGGATGAGCTCGGCTGACATGCCGCCGCCGCGCGAAGGCGTCGCGCACTGATGGCCAAGACGAAGACCGCATACGTCTGCACCGAGTGCGGCGGTCAAAGCAGCAAGTGGCAGGGTCAGTGCCCGAATTGCGGCGTCTGGAACACGCTGGTGGAGACGATCGCCGCGACGCCATCGTCGCGCTTCCAGGCGCTTGCCGGCGCGCCGAGCGCCGTGCGGACGCTGGCCAGCGTCGAAACCCAGGACAACGCGCGCACGCCGACGGGGATCGAGGAATTCGATCGTGTCCTGGGCGGCGGACTGGTGTCCGGCGGCGTCGTGCTGCTTGGCGGCGACCCCGGCATCGGCAAGTCGACCCTGCTGCTGCAGGCGATGGCCGCGCTCGGCAGCTCCGGCAAGCTGGGCCGCGCGCTTTACGTCACCGGCGAGGAATCGGTCGAGCAGGTGGCGCTTCGCGCCCAGCGCCTCGGGCTGGTCAATGCGACCGTCGAGCTCTTGGCCGAGGTGCAGCTGCAGGCGATCGTCGGCGCGATCCGGACGCTGCAACCCGGCGTTGTCGTCATCGATTCGATCCAGACCGTCTACACCGAAGCGCTGGAGTCCGCGCCCGGCAGCGTCGCGCAGGTGCGCGAATGCGCGGCGCAGCTGACCCGGCTCGCCAAGCAGAACGCGATCACCATCATCCTGGTCGGCCACGTGACCAAGGAGGGAGCGATCGCCGGACCGCGCGTGCTCGAGCATATCGTCGACACCGTGCTGTATTTCGAGGGCGATGCGCATTCGAGCTTTCGGCTGGTGCGCGCGATCAAGAACCGCTTCGGCGCCGCGAACGAGCTCGGCGTGTTCGCGATGACCGAGCGCGGCTTGAAGGGCGTCGCCAATCCGTCGGCGCTGTTCCTGTCGCAGCACGCCGACCCGGTTGCCGGCAGCTGCGTGCTGGCGACGATCGAGGGCTCGCGGCCACTGCTGGTCGAAGTGCAGGCGCTGGTCGATCCGGTCCAGGGCGGGCTGGCGCGGCGTCTCGCCGTCGGCCTGGACCCGCAACGGCTCGCGCTGCTGCTGGCGGTCCTGCATCGCCACGGCGGCGTCGAGACGGGGCTGTTCGACGTTTTCGTCAATGCCGTAGGCGGGGTTCGCATCGGCGAGCCTGCGGCCGATCTGGCCGTGCTTATGGCGATATATTCATCCTTCAAAAACAAACCGTTGGGCGCTAAATCTCTTGTGTTTGGCGAAGTCGGTCTGGCAGGGGAAATCCGCCCCGTCCAGCGCGGTCAGGAGCGCCTGCGCGAGGCGGCGAAACTGGGCTTCAGCCGCGCGCTGATCCCGGCGGCAAACAAGCCGCGGCAGGCGATCGAAGGCATAGCTATCGTCGCCGTCGACCGCATCGACCAGGCGCTGCAGCACCTGAACGGCTAAGGCCGGCGCGGCGTTAAGCCTTTCCGCGCTGCACGACCTGCAGCTTGGTGACGCGCTTGGCCGCGATCATCGGCTCGGTCGCCGCGAAATAAGTCTTGAAATGCGGCATGTCGCGGTGGCGCAGGAACGCCGCTTCGTCGTCGTACACCTCGTAGAAACACACGCGATCGGGCGAGGCTGGATCCTGCAGGATGTCGAAGCGCCGGCATCCGGGCTCGTTGCCGACCGACCCTTCGGCGTCGAGTCTGGCCGCCTCGAGAAACGCGGCCAGATGGCCGGGACGCAAGTCGAATTCCACCCAGAGTGCAAAGCAGTTCATAGATAGGTCTTCCGATCGACGGTGCCGCCGCTACGCCGCGGCGCTGCCTCGCGGCCAGTGCGGCGCCACGACAAATATGCGGACCGTCTCACGCCAGATTCCATCCGAGGCGCGCTCCAGGCCGGCGACCAGTTGCGCTTGCGACGAGGCGGCGAAATGTGCATCGATCCGTGCCCGGCAAGCGTCCGGCGAGAGCATCGCCTCCGGATCGTCGATCGCCGCCGGCGCGATCCACGCACGTCGCGGCAGCAAGGTCCACGCCCCGGCAAGCTCCGTCCATGGCGCTCCATCGCTGCGCCAGTCGTCGCTTCGGCACCACCAGCCGCGCCAATGTGCCGGCGACACGCCGGCAATCTGCGCCGTCGATCCTGTCGCCAGCGGGTAGAACAACCAGCCCTGCAGACACGCCCGCGGTGTCACGCGGCCGACGTCCTGCGGGAGTGCCGCGCGGCCGAGCGCGGTCTGCGACAGCGGTAGTTGCACGTCGAGCATGTGCTGCCATTTGCGGTCGAGCCGGTCGGCGGCGTTGGGACCGAACAGGCGCGAAAAGTCGTCTCCCGGCGGGCAGTAGAGATAAAACTTGTACGCCATCTCCAGGTGCTGCACTTCGGACAGTCCCGGCAGCGATACGATGAAATCGAATTCACCGCGGACCGCGAGCGCATCCTTGACCGGCAAGCCGGCGGCGTGCAGACGCGCCCCGGGCAGATCGGCGAACCAGAAGCGCCACAGCGCCTCGGCGTAGCGGCCGAGTTGGCGCGCGTTGGAAGCCGCCAGATGTTCGCGCAGGCGCTGCGGCGCCGCGTCCAAGTCGAGCAGCCAGCGGTGGCGCAAGCGCAGCGATTCGATGCGCCAGGCATCGGTCAAGGTGGCGATCGGCGCCGCGTGCTCGGCGATCAGCAACGGCGATGCGATCAGCGCGGCCAGGGCTCGCACGTCGGGATCGACGAGCTCGTTCCACAACGGCGGGGCGCGCGGCGTCCCCCGCGGCTGGGCGGCGACCATCGCTTGCAGCTTGTGCATCGGAACCATGGGGGGAACGGCGATTCTAACCTGCACTGGCGTGCTGCCGGGAATGTGCTTCGCTTTCCCGTTGACTGGACCGGTGCGAAGGCGTGCAATAGCCGCGCATCACCGGGCGCCGGAACGTCTGCGGCGCAAGCCGATCTTGGGTCGTTTGCCATTCAGCCTCGAGGAGTTCCTACCATGGCCACTAAATCGTCGTCGAAAACGGCACGCCGGACCAAGGCCGCCGGCAGCAAACCGCGCAAGCCCCGCGCGAAGACGGCGGCGAAGCAGGCGTCGCCGTTCGACGTGCCGCATACCGGCGCGTTCGGCGACCTGTCGAAAATGGGCAAGCTGATGACGCCAGAGCAGGCGTTCGAGCTCTATCGCGCGAATGCGAAAATCGCGCTCGACGTCATCAATGCCGCGATCGAGAGCACCGCCAAGCTGCGCCGGCTGCAGTTCGAAGGAGAGGAGCAGGCGCGCTCGATGCAGAAAAAAGCGGCCCGCCACGCCGCCGAGGCCGGCGACCCGCAGGCGCTGGTCGCCGCCGGGCAGAGCGTGACGCAGGAAGCCGTCGAAAAGGCGATGCACTACTGGGGCCAGATGTTCGAGATGATCGTGGAGATGCAGAAGCGGCTGTTTGCGCTGATGGAGGAGCAGATGAGCGGTGTGCCCGGCGCCAAGGAGGCCAAGGCGATGATGGCGATGATGCCGGACCTCAAGCAGGCGCAGAACCTGGTCAACGCGATGCAGGGCGTCATGTCTTCCGGCGGCACGGCCTTCTCGTCGATGCAGCGCCTGATGGGCGACTTTGCGCGAAGCGCCCAGCAGTCGATGCCCGGAGGCAAGCGCTAGCGATGACGCGGCGCGCCGGATGCGCCGGTATTCAGGCGCGCTGCGGGTCCGGCGCTCGAGGGACGGGTGAGTTTGGCGCGGCGCCGCCAGAGGGCGAGGCGGCGACCGGACGCTGGGCGCCGGCATCGACGACCGACGTGCCACGGATGCCGATAGGAATGCAGGCGCTGAGAAGCGCCGCCAGGACAAGACAAATCGCGACCTTCACTCGCGCTCCCATGGGCCAATAGCGGCACAGCATAGCGCACAAGCGCCCGCCAAGCGAATGCGCGCCGCCCTCGGGGGGGCGTATGACAGCAAGGTGCGCGCCGCTAGCGCCGCAGCCGCGCGCGCATGTATTCGACGGCAACGGGGACCAGCGAGACCCCGATAATCGCGACGATCACCAGCGCGAAATTGTCCTGCACCATCGGCAGCTTGCCGAACAGGTAGCCGCCGGACACCAGCACGCCGACCCATAGCACCGCCCCGGCGACACTGAACAACAGGAAGCTGCGGTAGTCCATATGCCCGATGCCTGCAACAAAAGGGGCAAATGTGCGCACGATCGGAACGAATCGCGCGAGGACGATCGTCTTGCCGCCGTGGCGCGCATAGAACTCGTGCGTTCGCTCGAGGGCCCGCTGGTTCAGGAATCGGGAATGCGCTTTTTTGGCCGTCTGGCTCCCGAACAAGCGGCCGATCCAGTAATTGCAGTTGTCGCCGCAAAACGATGCGATGATCAGCGTCAGCGCGAGCAGCTCGACAGGCATGCCGGCGGCGGCCCAGAGCGCGCCGGAAGCGAACAGCAACGAGTCGCCCGGCAGGAACGGGGCGATGACGAGTCCCGTCTCGCAGAAGATGATCAGGAACAGGATCAGATAGATCCATCCGCCATAGTGGAGCAGCAGCAGGGCGAGCTCGTTGTCGAGATTGCCGATGAACTGCCAAACCGCTACCAGGAAGTCCATGCGCGCCCGATCATTTCAACGTGGTCCGCCGCCTTGGAATCGCGGCGGGTCGCCTAGCGCGGCGCAAGCTCGGCCGCGCGGCGTTCGCTGCGCCGGAGGATTTCCGTCCTGATTTCCCCGAACTGCTTTCGCGTCTCCGCCTCGATCAGCGCGGGGCCGATCAGCGGAGGAACCCACATTTTCGGCGTGTAGCGTCCGCTGTTGATGATATGCACGAGCCCATCGACGTCGACGAGCCGCGTCGTGAACGCCGAGGCCTTGAGGTCGCCGCTGATCAGGCGCGAGCGGACTTCGGTGAAGGGTCGCAGCTCCACTTCGCGCACGTTGTCGAACGTGATGCTCAATGGACCCCGCGTCGCCTTGCCCGACTGTCGCACTTTCAGCACGTTGTCGACGCGCCCCTGGATGCCGCTGTATTGAAGATTCGAGATGAAGCTGGTCATGTTGTCGTAGTCGGTCAGCACGTCCCAGACCGTCAGGACCGGAGCGCGCACCGGGCAATCTACTTCGACGACGATTTCCGCGCCGTCCTTCTTGGCGTGCACGACGATGTCCTCGTCGGCTGTAGCGGCCCAGCCGGAAACGGCGAGCGCGGCCAGCCAGCACGCGACCAGCCATGTGCATGCGCGCCTCGCGCGCGCTGCGCGGCCGGTTATGCCCGCGATCGGACGGCGTCCGTTCACAGCAGCTCGTCCAGCGGGAGCATCGACAGCATGTCGACCTTCACCCGGCGCCAGATCGAGGCGGCCGGCTCCAGGTGGTATTCGACCGGCTTCCCGTCTTCCAGCGTGCGCCAGGCCAGTGCCGCCGCCCCGGTGCCATTTGCTCCGTCGAGGGCGAGCACATAGCTGTTGGCCGGCTGGGCGATCGCCGCGAAGCGCGTGGCGATTTGGCGTGCGAGCTCGGGACTGTCGATGATCGCCCCGATCTCGGTGTTGACGTGCAATGAGCGGCGATCGAGATTCATCGATCCGACAAAGACGCGCTGCCGGTCGAACACGAACACCTTGGCGTGCAAGGCGAACTGTCCGGCGCTCGGCGATTTCAGCGCATCGCCGCGCACGACCGGCTGTCCGAGTATCGGACGCACTTCGTAGAGCTCGACGCCGGATTCGAGCAACGGAATCCGGTACTTCTGATAGGCGGAATGAACGACGGGCATGTCGGTCGATGCAAGCGAATTGGTGAGTATGCGCACCTGCAGGCCGCGCTCGCGCAGCTTGGCCAGGAACTTCACGCCGGCATCACCCGGCACGACGTATGGCGACACGATAAGGAGCTCGGAGCGCGTGCCTTCGACCGCCTTGCCCAGCCGATGCCGCAGCAGGCGCCCCGGCTCGTCGCCGTCTTCGACCTTGCTTTTTTGCGGGCTGTCATAGACGATTTCCGCACGCGCCCAGACCCAGGGCACGTTGCCGGCGAGCAGCGGGCGCAAGGGTTCACCGCTGGCCAGCCGGCGCATGTAGTCCTTGTCGTTCATGCCGGCATGGTGCTGCGCCAGCGCGTCGCGATAATTGGTCAGCGCCTGCGGGGATGCCTTGCCGCCGAACAGCGCCTCGATCGGAATAGCCAGCGGACTGTTCCAGAAGGCATCGAAGCTCGCCGACATGTCCCTGACGACGCCGCCGGCAGCGATAACATCGTAATCGCCGAATTCCAGGTCGCGTCCGTCCTGAAAGTACGCGTCACCGATGTTGCGCCCGCCGATGATGCCTATTTCGTTGTCGACGACGTAAAGCTTATTGTGCATCCGGTAATTCAATCGGGTCGCATCGCCCACCAACTCGATGTCGTGAAGGAACTCGACCGGGCCGCGGTACGCCGACGGGTTGAACACGCGCAACTCGATGTTCGGGTGCGCGGCCAGCGGCGTCAGCTTGGTCGTGCGTCCACGCGATCCCTCATCGTCGAGCAGCACGCGCACGCGTACGCCGCGATCGGCGGCCTGCAACACCGCTTCCTGGATCAGCTTGCCGGTGTCGTCGTTTTCGATGACGAAGTACTGGATGTCCAGCGTGCGCTCGGCTTGCTGCGCCATCTCCATGCGCAGCAGGAAGCTGTCGATGCCGACCGGCAGCAGGCGGAATCCGGAAAGCCCGGCGTGCGTGGCCGCCGCCGCCGCGAGCTGCCGCCCCAGGCGCGTTTGCTCGGGATGGGTGAGGGCATTGGAGGCCGCCTTCGGGTAGTCGGACCCCGGCGGGAGGGTCGCGCATCCGGCCAGCAGCAGCGTAGTCAGCGCGACCAGGCCGAGCGAATTGCGCCAAGCGTGCCGCGCGCTGTTCATCGTGCCTCCCCGGCCGGTCACGGCCCTTGTCGTTGGCATGCGAGAATTTTCGTCAGGCCGCATGTAGCGCAGCGATTTTCGCCCGCGGCTGCCGCGCTGCCCATCGGCGAATGGATGAAACAGTTGTAGGACCAAGGGCGACAGCCGGGCGATGGCCGTGATCGTGTTGTTTACTTGCTATTGTGCGATACAGCTTACGTGGGGAGGTGTCGGGTCCGTCGGCGGACCCAACTCGTGCCCGCATCGTCGAGTGGCGTTCAACGCCCGGCGACGAGATCTTGCAAACGCTCGAGCACTCCTTGTTGCTCCGTGGGCGGAAAACCATAGTGATACAGGGTTCGCCGCGTGCCCGGTGCGGGGGGCTTGCCGGCGTATTTGGCCAGCCCTTGCGCAATCTCAGCAAAAGATGCACAGAGCAATACCGCCGGCGCACCAACGCGCCGGTTCATGCGCTCCGGACCGATGGGCGCGAATTTGAGCGCGCTGCGATAGAACACGACGTGCCGCGGGTTGACCTCGATGACCGCATGCGTGTATCC
>DASYJB010000179.1:0-5869 GCA_035996965.1 Casimicrobiaceae bacterium
ATCGTGTTCGAAGGCGACGCGGGCGCACTCCGCGCCAGTCACGCGGTGCGCAAGGAGTGGCTGGAAGTCTGAGTTGCGGCGTCGGACAGGGCCGCGAATCGCGCGAGATGGTGATCAGCGTCGCCGAACTGCTGCGCGATCGCGGTCAGGCGTCGGAATGTATGACTGACCTTGACCTCGTCGCTCATGCCCATGCCCCCGTGCAGCTGGATCGATTCCTGGCTGACCTTGCGGCATGCGTCGGCGATCCTTGCCTTGGCGGCGGACACGGTGCGCGACCGCGCTGCGGCATCATGCTCGGTGTCGACCGCCGAGCACGCGAGCAGCGCGATCGATTTCGCCTGCTCGTATTCGATCGCCATGTCGACCATCCGGTGCTGCAGCGCCTGGAACGATCCGATCGCGACGCCGAATTGCTCGCGGGTTTTCAGGTACTCGAGCGTCGCGTCGTTGGCGGATTTGATCGCGCCGACCGCTTCGACGCAGATCAGTGCGGTCGCGAAATCCACGACTTCCTCGATCAGCGGCAACGCGCGATCCGGCGCACCGATCAGCGCGTTCGCCGGAACGCGAACTTCATCGAAGGCGATATCGGCCGCGCGCGTCCCGTCGAGCATCCGCAGGGCGGTGAGCGAGACACCCGGCGCATCGCGCTCGACGACGAACAGGCTCAGGCCCTGGGCATCGCCGTCGTCGCCCCCGGTCCGCGCCGACACGACCAGGAGATCCGCACACGCGCCGTGCACGACCGCGCGCTTGACGCCCGAAATCCGGTAGCCGCCTTTACCCGCGCGCGCCCGCGCCGCGACATGCGCGAGCGTATGGCGCGCAGCGGCTTCCGCGTGCGCGAAGGCGAGCTTGAGTCTGCCTTCCGCAACGGCGGGCAGGAGGCGTTGCCGCTGTTCGTCGCCTAACCCTTCGCGCAGTTCATCGCGTAGTTCTTGGGTGCTGCCGCGGGCGATCAACTGGGCGCCCAGCGCGACGGTCGCGAGCCACGGCTCGACGATCAGCGCGCCGCCGATCGCCTGCATCAGGCTCACCGTATCCATCGCGCCGCCGCCGAAGCCGCCGTGCGCGGCGGGCAGCGGCAGGCCGAGAAGGCCGAGTTCCGCCATCGTCCGCCATACGTCCTGGCTGTATCCGTCGGGCGAAGCCAAGATCCGGCGCCGGGTCTCGAACGCATAGTCGCGCTCGACAAAGCGCTCGATCGAGGCCGCGAGCAGCCGTTGTTCTTCGCTGGGATCGAGGTTCATCGCGCTTTAGAGTCCGAGCGCATGCCGGGCGATGATGTTGCGCTGGATTTCGTTCGACCCGGCGTAGATCGTCGTCTTGCGCATATTGCAGTAGCGCGGCGCGAGCGCGGCCAGGAAGTCGTCGTTCGGCGCACCGATGTCGACCGGGCCGACCGGGCCCAGCACCTGCGCGAGCGGGCCGCCGGCTTCGAGCATCAGCTCGGTCAGCGTCTGCTGGATCTCGGTGCCCTTGATCTTAAGCATCGAGACCTCGGCGCCCGGCGGACGGCCGCCGCGCAGCTGATCGAGAAAGCGCAGGTTGGTGATCGCCAGCGCCATCAATTCGATTTCGACGCGCGAGAGCTTGTCGCGAAAGCGCGGATCGTCGGTGAGCGGCGCGCCGTTCTTCGACTGCGCCGCCGCGAACGTCTTTAGTCGCTCGAGCTCCCGCTTCGATGTGCCGATGCGGGCGGTGTTCATCCGCTCGTGCCCGAGCAGATACTTGGCGACGGTCCAGCCTTTGCCCTCGTCGTGAACGCGGTTCTCGATCGGGACTTCGACGTCGTCGAAGAACACTTCGTTGACTTCGTGCCTGCCGTCCATCAGCGTCAGCGGCCGCACGGTGATGCCCGGGGTCTTCATGTCGATCAGCAGGAACGAGATGCCGTCCTGCTTGCGCTCGATCGCGGCGTCGGTTCGAACCAAGCAAAAGATCCAGTCGGCGAGGTGCGCGATCGTCGTCCAGGTCTTCTGACCGTTGACGATGTAACCATCGCCGCGCCGCACGGCGGAGGTGCGCAGCGATGCCAGGTCTGACCCCGACCCCGGCTCCGAATAGCCCTGGCACCAGACATCGTCGCCGCGGTAGATGCGCGGCAGGAAGCGCCGCTTCTGCGCGTCGCTGCCGAACTCGAGCAGAACCGGCGCGCACATCGATAGCCCGAACGGAATCAGCGGCGGCGCGCCGGCGTAGCCGCATTCTTCCTCGAAAATATAGCGCTGCACGACGTTCCAGCCGGTGCCGCCCCATTCGCGCGGCCAGGAAGGCGCGATCCAGCCCTGGTCGGCGAGGATCCGGTGCCAACCCAGCAGATCATCGCGACCGAGTGGGGTGTAGCGCACGACCTTGTCGCGCATCGCGGCCGGCAGATGATCGCGCAGCCACCCTCGCACATGGTCGCGAAACGCGCGTTCGTCGGGCGAATAGTCGAGATCCATCGATTTGCGTCGGGCCAGCCGCCGCGAGGAAAAAAAAGTGGGGCCCGGGCATTATCGCCTAAACGCCCCGGCGCATCCGCGGCGCGGCCGCAGTTCGGCTCCAGGAAAGCATCAGCCGATGTAGGCGATTGTCCTACGCATGCCGTCCGCGACGCCCGCATCCAAAACCCGCAGCCCACGCTACAATCGGCCGGCTCGAGCGGACTACATTCACAGGAGGAATCCGCGTGCAGCAACTCGCGATTTCCGGACGGCCGTTTTCATACGCAGCGCGAGTCGCCGTGCTGGCAGCGCTCTATTTCGCCGTCGCCAAGCTCTCGCTGCTGCTGGCGATCCCGCCGGGATACGCCACCGCGGTGTGGCCGCCTTCGGGTCTCGCGGTCGCAGCCATCCTGCTCGCCGGAAACCGCATGTGGCCCGGGGTCTGGCTGGGCGCGGCGCTGGCCAACCTCACAGTGGGCGAGTCGGGTATAGCCGCTTTGTTGATCGGCACAGGCAACGCGCTCGAGGCGCTGGTCGGGGCGGCGCTGATCCGGCGCCTGATCGGCGTTCCGCATCGCTTCGAAAGCGGCGAGGACGTGTTCAAGTTCGTCGCGGTCGCGGCCGTCGCCGCGACGGTGGCGGCGACCGTCGGGGTCAGCGCCATCGCTGTCACCGGCGCGACGGGCTTGACCGATTTCGCCACCAACTGGTGGACGTGGTGGCAGGGCGACCTGACCGGCATTATCGTGTTCGCGCCGCTGATCCTGTTCTGGACGGCGCGTCCCTCGCGCGCTCTGTCGACGTCGAAAAAAATCGAAGCGACGCTGTTCGCACTGGTCCTGGCCGCCGCCGGCTATATCGTATTCGGCAGCGGCATGACCTCGCTCGGTTTCTCGCCCGCGCTGCTGCTGCTCACCTTTCCGCTGATCATCTGGGCCGCATTGCGCTTCGAGCAGCTCGAAGTCGCGGCTGCCATCACCGCTTTGTGCGCGATAGCGGTCGTCTATACGATCGTCGGCCGCGGCCCGTTCGTTTCGTCCTCGGTCAACGCCTCGCTGCTGCTTCTGCTCGCGTTCGTCAGTATCGTCGCGATCACCGGGCTCGTGCTGAGCGCCGTCGTCGGCCAGCGCCGTCGGGCGATGGAAGCGCTGCGCCAGGCGCGCGACGAACTCGAGGTGCGCGTGAGCCTCCGAACGCAGGAGCTCGAGCAGGCCAATCTGTCGCTGCGGCAGGATATCGTCGTGCGCACCAAGCTCGAGGACGAACTACGCCGCAGCGAGGAAAAATTCCGCCTGCTGGTTGGGGGAATCCGGGACTATGCCGTATTCATGCTCGACCCCGAGGGCAGGATCGCGACCTGGAACGAAGGGGCGGAAAGTATCAAGGGCTACAAGGCCGACGAGATCATCGGCGAGCATTTCTCTCGTTTCTACCCGCCGGAGCTGATCGAGCGCAAGGTGCCGCAAAAGGAGCTGGAAGTCGCCGCGCGCGTCGGCCGGTTCGAGGACGAAGGCTGGCGCCTGCGCAAGGATGGGACCGCGTTCTGGGCCAATGTCATCATCACGGCGCTGTTTGATTCCACAGGTCAGTTGCGCGGCTTCGCCAAGGTGACCCGCGACATGACCGAACGCAGGCGAGTCGTGGCGCTGGAGGAGAGCGAGCGCAAGATGAACGAATTTCTCGCGATGCTCGGGCACGAGCTGCGCAATCCGCTGGCGCCGATTCGCAATGCGCTCGATCTGATGCGCATCCAGTCGAACGGCGATTCCACCCATGAATGGGCGCGCAGCGTCATCGACCGGCAGCTGACCCAATTGACGCGGCTGGTCGATGACCTGCTCGACATCGGCCGGATCAGCAGCGGCAAGATCGCGCTGCACCAGGAGGCGATCGAGATCAATGCCGCGGTCCAGCGCGCGGTCGAGGCGAGCCGCCCGCTGGCCGACGCGTCCTCGCACACGCTGGAGGTCCGCCTTTCGCCGCAGCCGCTATCGGTCGATGGCGACCTGACCCGGCTGTCGCAGGTCGTTCTCAATCTGCTCACCAACGCGATTAAGTACACGCCGGCCGGCGGCAGGATCGAAGTCGACGTCGCGCGCGAAGGCGAGTCCGCGGTCGTCCGTGTCAAGGATACGGGCATCGGCATGCCGCCCGAGCTGATTCCGACGGTGTTCGATCTGTTCGTCCAGGGCGAGCGTTCGCTCGATCGAAGCGAAGGCGGCTTGGGCATCGGTCTGACCCTGGTCAAGCGGCTGGTGTCGCTGCATGGCGGTACCGTGTCCGTGCAAAGCGATGGACCGGGCCGCGGCAGCGAATTCACCATCAAGCTTCCGGCGCTGGCGCAGTCGTCGGCGCCGCGCGAGCCCCGGCCGGTCGCGCCTGTCGCACCGGCGCGCCGGGCCAGCCGCGTCCTCATCGTCGACGACAATCGCGACTCCGCCGATACGCTTGCGGCGCTGCTCGAGGCCTGGGGACACGAGGTCCGAACGCTCTACGACGGACCGTCGGCGATCGCCGCCGTGGCCGAGTTCCAGCCGAACGTCGTGCTGCTCGACATCGGCCTGCCGACGATGAACGGATACGAAGTCGCCGCGCAGTTGCGAAAATCGGCGAACCGCCGGCCGTTGATCCTGGTGGCATTCACCGGCTACGGGCAGGACGAGGATCGGCGGCGCGTGCGCGAAGCCGGATTCGACTATCACCTGGTCAAGCCGCTCGAGCCCAAGGAACTCGAGAAGATTCTCGACTCGGTCATCGCCGACGCCGCGGCCGCCTAGCTGCGAATCACCGGCGGAGGCGTTGGCGCTCTCCCTCTCCATCGGGAGGAACCAGTCCGTTCGGAATGCAACACGCGTCCGAGCTATTCACAGTTGACCATCCACGGGATGCCGAAGCGATCGACCAGCATCCCGAAGCGTTGCGCCCAGAATGTCTGTTCCAGCGCCATGCGCACCGTGCCCTTTTCGGCCAGCGCGCGAAAAATTCGCTCCGCGTCGGCCGGGTCCTTGACCTGGAGTGACACCGAGAACCCCTTGGGCTCTTCGTAGCGTCCCGGCGGCGCATCGGAACCCATCAGCACGCCGTCGCCGGTGTTGAGCCTGGCATGCAGGATCTTGTCCTGCCATTCCGACGAGACATGCTGCTCCACCGGCGTGCCGCGGTGGGGCATCATTGCCTCGATCTTGCCGCCCAGGCATTCGGCGTAGAACTTGAACGCCGCTTCGCATTGTCCGTTGAATACCAGATAGGGATTCAATTCCACGGTGCGACTCCTGTTGGATTAGATTAGGTACGACCATCGTGGCCGCCGGCAGTTGCCAAGTGTAAGCAAATGCCTGACCGATAGCCGGTCGGCACCGACTCGCGCGCCCTCGCCGGCTCGGCAGGTCCTCCGTTCGACCAATCGGGACACGATTTTCAGCAAGAGTCCGACTTAT
>DASYJB010000180.1:0-16071 GCA_035996965.1 Casimicrobiaceae bacterium
CCTTGTCGTAATAAACCTTCATCATTTCCCGACCCCTTCTTAAACCCGCAATATCCGTTCGCCGCGGCCGATCCCCGATGCGCCGGTGCGCACCGTCTCAAGGATGACGCCCGGCTCGATCGCCTGCAGGAACGCGTCGAGCTTCGAGCCGGTACCGGTCAACTCGATCGTGTAGCTCTTATCGGTCACGTCGAGGATGCTGCCGCGAAAGATTTCGGCCAGCCGTTTCATCTCGTCGCGATCCTTGCCGGCGGCGCGCACCTTGACCAGCATCAGCTCGCGCTCGATATGGTTGCCATCGGAGAGGTCGATGACCTTGACGACCTCGATCAGCTTGTTCAGCTGCTTGGTGATCTGCTCGATGACGTCGTCGGAGCCGACGGTGACGATGGTCATCCGCGACATCGTCGCGTCCTCAGTCGGTGCCACCGTCAGCGATTCGATGTTGTAACCCCGCGCGGAAAACAGGCCGGAGATGCGCGACAGGGCGCCCGCTTCGTTCTCGACCAGGATCGACAGTATGTGCCTCATGGGGATGTCCTCACAGTTCCTCGGCGAGGATCATCTCGGTCAGGCCCTTGCCGCCGGGGACCATCGGAAAGACGTTCTCGGTCTGGTCGGTAATGAAGTCGAGGAAGACCAGGCGCTCCTTCTGTTTGAACGCGTCTTTCAGGGCGCCTTCGACGTCGCCCGGCTTCTCGACCTTGACGCCGGTGTGCCCGTAGGCTTCGGCGAGCTTGACGAAATCCGGCAGGGCGTCCATGTACGATTCGGCGTAGCGGTTGCCGTAGAAGAACTGCTGCCACTGCCGCACCATGCCCATGTAGCGGTTGTTCAGGTTCACGATCTTGATCGGCAGATGGTATTGCTTGCAGGTCGACAATTCCTGGATGCACATCTGGATCGACGCTTCGCCGGTGACGCAGGCGACCGTCGCGCCGGGATTGACCAGCTGCACGCCCATCGCCGCAGGCAGGCCGAATCCCATCGTGCCGAGCCCGCCCGAATTGATCCACCGGCGCGGCTTGTCGAACTTGTAGTACTGCGCGACCCACATCTGGTGTTGCCCTACGTCGGACGTCACGAACGCGTCGCCGCCGGTCAGTTCGTAAAGCTTCTCGATGACGAACTGCGGCTTGATCAGCGCGCTCTTGCGGTCGTAGTTGAGGCAGTCCTTGCGCTGCCATTCCTTGATCTCGGCCCACCAGGACTTGAGCGCGGCGGCATCCGGGCGCTGGCCCGACGACTCGATCAGCTTGAGCATCTCGTCGAGCACGTCCGTCACATAGCCGACGATCGGAACGTCGACCTTGACCCGCTTGGAAATCGACGAGGGGTCGATGTCGATGTGAATGATCTTTCGATCCGCGCGGTAAAAGTGCTCCGGATTGCCGATCACCCGGTCGTCGAACCGCGCGCCGATCGCAATCAGCACGTCGCAGTTCTGCATGGCCATGTTGGTTTCGTAGGTGCCATGCATTCCCGGCAGCCCGGTGAATTGCGGATCGGTGCCGGGGAAGCCGCCCAGCCCCATCAGCGTGGTCGTGCACGGGAAACCCAGCAGACGCGTGAGCCGCGTCAATTGCGGCGCCGCGTTGTTCAGAACGACGCCGCCGCCGGCATACACCATCGGGCGCTTGGCCTCGAGCAGCAGCTGCACTGCCTTCTTGATCTGTCCGGTGTGGCCCCGCGTCACCGGGTTGTACGAGCGCAGCGACACCGTCTTCGGATAGCTGAATTCGGCCTTCGCCTGGGTCACGTCCTTCGGGATGTCGACCAGCACCGGCCCGGGGCGGCCGGTCGCCGCGAGGTAAAAGGCCTTTTTGATCGTCAACGCCAGATCCTTGACGTCCTTGACCAGGAAGTTGTGCTTGACGCAGGGCCGCGTGATGCCGACGGTGTCGCATTCCTGGAAGGCGTCCTGGCCGATCGCGTGCGTCGGCACCTGGCCGGTCAGCATCACCAGCGGGATCGAATCCATGTACGCGGTGGCGATGCCGGTGACCGCGTTCGTCACGCCCGGCCCCGAGGTCACCAGCGCGACCCCGATCTTGTGCGATGAGCGCGAGTAGCCGTCGGCGGCGTGGACTGCGCCCTGCTCGTGCCGCACCAGGACGTGCTTGACCTTGTCCTGCTTGAACAATTCGTCGTAGATGTTGAGGACCGCGCCGCCAGGATAGCCAAAGACGTACTCGACGTCCTCCTCCTGCAGGCAGCGGATGACGATTTCTGCACCCGTCAGTTGCATGACATGCCTTTTGCTTCGCTCAGCTGAGCTATGTAGCCATCACCCGGTCCGCCGATACAGCCGGACCGTCGGAACTGCGTGGACGCGAAACGGGTAGCCGCGTCCGACCAAGGCTTGGATCGGGTAGAAAGCCGCGATCAGATCAGAGCCGTCCGCGGTCCGAAGGGTAGCCGGAGGCACTTGTGGCGCCGCCGGACGGAACACGAACAGCCGATTTGCAGTGCTCTTATCGGCCGAAACCCCGGCCGATGCCTCAAACAGTAAAGGCTCACCTGGTTTTCGTCAACGCTTTCGGCTCCGTCGCCCGGTCTTCCGGGGCGACCCTGTGCTTATAATCCGACGATGCCACCGTGCCCGGAAGACTGAACTGGCCTCCTACCAGGAAATCTCCACGTTTCTCGCCGAAGTCCAGCGTCGCGCATTCAAACAGGCGATGTTTGCGGTCAAGGACGAGGACGCCGCGCTGGACGTCGTTCAGGATGCGATGCTCAAACTGACCGAAAAATACTCGGCCAAGCCGTCGGCCGAGCTGCCGATGCTGTTCCAGCGCATCCTGCAAAACACGATAAACGACCACTTCCGCCGGCAAAAAGTCCGCTCGACGTGGACGACGCTGCTGTCGGCGTTCGGGCAGAAGGACGAAAAAGACGATGATTACGATCCATTGGAAACCATGGCGGCCAAGTCGGACTCCAATATCGCTGCCGACCCCGCCAGCCAGGTCGAGCAGGGAGAAGTCGTCGGCCTGATCGAGCAGGCCGTGTCTCGGCTTCCCGCGCGTCAACGGCAAGCCTTTCTGCTGCGTTACTGGGAAGAGTTGGATGTGGCCGAGGCTGCCGCGGCAATGGGCTGCTCGGAAGGCAGTGTGAAGACGCACTGTTCCCGGGCGGTCCGGGCGCTGGCGGATACGCTGAAGGCCAAAGGTGTTTCCCTATGAACGACGAACGCGAAATCGCAAAAAAAATAACGGCTTATCTCGACCGCGGCTCGGCCGAACTCAAGTCAGGCACGGCTTATCGCTTGCAGGTCGCCCGGCGGGAAGCGCTGGCGGCCCTTGCCGAGCCCGAGCGTGCGGCCGAGCTCGCGCTGGCGGGCGCCGGAGGCGCTGCCGGAGGCTCGGGCAAGCGGAATATCCTGACCGATGCACGGGTCTGGATCGGGGTCCTGCTGATCGTCGGCGCAGCGCTTTACTTTCAATACTGGCAATCCGTCCAGCAAGTACGGGACATCGAGGAAACCGACGCGGCCATCCTGACCTCGGACTTGCCGATCGAAGCGTATCTTGACCGCGGATTCCCGGCTTGGTTGAAGTACGGCACCGACAACTGACATCGCTGTCCGCCTTGGTGGCCGCCGCGCTGCTCGCGGCGGCCTGCTACGGCGCGTCCACGCCAGTGGTCGCCGGGCCGCCGGTCGCCTCCCGTTCGCCGACCTGGGCCGAGCTTTCGCCAGCGAATAAGGCGGCGCTCGCGCCCCTTTCTTCGCAGTGGGACCAGCTGGATGCGCAGCGCAAGCAGAAATGGCTGGGCATCGCGCAGCGTTATCCGAAAATGCCCCCGGCGCAGCAGGAGCGGGTCCAGCAGCAGATGAGCGCCTGGGCGAGCCTGACGCCGGACCAGCGACGGATAGCCAGGGAGCAATACAAGTCGCTGAAGCAGCTGCCGCCGGAAGAACGGCAGGCGGTCCGGGAAAAATGGCAGGAGTACCAGCAGCTGCCTCCGGAAAAGCGGCGCGAGCTCGCGCGCAAGGGCGAAAACGCCTCAGCCGCCGGGAAAGCCAAGGCGCCCGCGCCCCCGTCTTCACCAACACCGCCGGCCGCGCCGGCACCGACGCCGGCACAGCCTGCGGGCACGCGGTAAGCAAGACGACGGTGAGCCTCGGGCCCGGGACGGGGCCGGCCGATCCGCCGCAGGCCGGCATCGCGCGGCGGCTCGCCGCCAGCCTGTACGACATCCTGTTGCTCGGCGCCTTGGCCGTGGCGATCGGCTTGGTCCTGCTGCCGTTGCTGGCCACTGACGCGGCCCGAGCTGGCGCAGCGCTGCCCCTGCCCCGCCCGGGCGCGCGCGCTGTCTCGTTCGCCTGCCTGTTCGCTGTCTTTGGCGCCTACTGCATCTGGCTCTGGAGCGGCGGCAGGCGCACGCTGCCGATGCGTACCTGGGGTCTTGCTCTGGTGACGACTGCCGGCGCCGCCGTGAGCCTGGAGCGAGCCGCGGTGCGCTATGTTGCCGGCTGGATCGGTCCCGCCTGCGCGATCGCTGGATACGTCGCGCTGCGACCCTACGGCGATCGCCGCTGGGCTCTCGCCTTGCTGGCGGTCAACTACGCCTGGGCATTCGTCGATCGCGACCGCCGGTTCCTGCATGACCGCTTGGCGGGCACGCGGCTGGTGCGCGCTCACCCATAGGGCGACGCACCGGCGCGGCAGTTGCGTCACCCGAGGGCTGAGCGCGGAGCCGCGAAGCCTTGTACTAGAAACGGGGCTTCGGCTCGGTCGCCAGGTAACGCGCGACGCTGGCCAGGATCTCCGCCTTGGCTTCGTCGGCGCCTACCCAACTCGAGACGCGCACCCATTTGCCAGGCTCGAGATCCTTGTAGTGCTCGAAGAAATGGGCGATCTGGCGCGTGCTGATTTCCGGGAGGTCGTCAGGCGAATGGATCGCCCGATAGAGTCCCGTCAGCTTGTCGATCGGCACGGCCAGGATTTTGGCGTCACCGCCGGCCTCGTCGTCCATCCTGAGCATGCCGATCGGACGGCAGCGCACGACTACGCCGGTGATCAGCGGCACCGGCGACAGCACCAGCACGTCGGATGGATCGCCGTCGTCGGACAACGTGTTCGGGATGTAGCCGTAGTTGCACGGGTAATGCATCGCCGTCGACATGAAACGATCGACGAACACCGCGCCGGTCTCCTTGTCGACTTCGTACTTGATCGGATCGCCGTGCATCGGGATTTCGATGATCACGTTGCAATCGTTCGGGACGTCGTTGCCGGCGCGCACGCGGTCGAGGTTCATCGGCTAAAGGAACACTGCGGAACACTGCGTAGGGGAGCGTAATTATAGCGGCCGGCGAGAGCTCGGGCTTGCCGTATCATTGCCGCGTCACTTCCACGCCCGCTTCGATGCTCTACGCTCTCGGTTCCCGCAAGGTGCAGTTAATCGGCAGCGGACATTATGTCGCGCCGAACGCCATCGTCATCGGCGACGTGGTGCTCGAAAGCGAGTCGTCCATCTGGTTCAACGTCGTCATCCGCGGCGACAACGACACGATTACCATCGGAGCGCGATCGAACATCCAGGACGGGTCGGTGCTGCACACCGACGCCGGCGTGCCCTTGACCCTGGGCCCGTCGGTTTCGGTCGGCCACCTGGTGATGCTGCACGGGTGCACGATCGGCGAAGGCTCGCTGATCGGCATCAAGGCGGTAATCCTCAACGGCGCCCGAATCGGCCGCGACTGCCTGATCGGCGCCAACACGCTGATCGCCGAAGGCAAGACGATTCCCGACCGCTCGCTGGTGCTGGGTTCGCCCGGCCGGGTGATGCGCACGCTCGACGACGGCGAGGTCGCCGGGATTCGCGCGATCGCCGATCATTACGTCGACAACGCCCGCCGCTATCGGGCGGATTTCAAGCCGATTTGACCGGGCCGGCCACCAAAATCATGAATCCACCGTCGCCGGCCGGCGCATCCAAGCGGTATCGCCGCTATTGGGAAGTCGCCCTGAAAAACCTGCTGATCGCTGTTGCCGCCGTCTGGACGACCCTCGCCGCCACCGGCGGCTATGCGGCGGACGTCCTGCGCGAGACGCGGGCCGTGACCGGCTTTTCGCGGATCGAGATCGACGGGCAAGCCGACATCACGCTGCGCCAGGGCACGACCGAGGGCCTTATCCTCGAGGCGACGGCGCAGGGCTTAAAGCAGATCCAGACCGAGGTGCGGGGCCGAACGCTGCGCATCAGCCTGGTCGACCAGAGCCACTGGTGGCAATGGATGACCGGTGGCAGCGCCACGCGCACGCCGCGGATCACGATCGACCTGATCCAGATCGAGCGTATCGAGGCGGCCGGCGCCGTCAACATTCTCGCCGACAGCCTCAAGGCCAACGATCTGCGACTCGATTTCGCCGGCGCCTGCAAGCTGAAAATCGGCGACCTGCAGGCAACCAAGCTGCTTCTGGACGGTGCGGGCGCGATCAAGGTCGAGATCGCCGGCAAGGTGGCCGAGCAGAGCATCGACCTATCGGGCGCCGGATCGTATCAGGCCGTCGACCTCATCAGCGACAGCATCGCGCTCCAGGTCAGCGGTGCGGGCAAGGCGATCGTGAACGCCAGGACGCTGCTGAAGGCCGACATTTCGGGCGCCGGACTGGTCGAATACGCCGGGAATCCACGGCTCGAGCAGGAAGTCAGCGGCATCGGCAAGATCAGGCGCCGATAAATTCGGAAAGCGCGCCGGCGCCAAGGCCTTAAGCGCGCTCAGGCTCCCGAAAGCTCCCCGCCTTCGGGGCCGTAGAAGAACACCCACACCGCGAAGTCGTTTGAAAATTCCTCGAAACGATGCACGACGCCGGCCGGCACGAACAGCACGTCGTCAGGCGCGAAGCGATGACGAGACTCGCCGTTGACGAACCATCCGACCCCGCGCGCAATCACATAGATTTCATCGCGCGTGTGCGGCGACTGCGGGTCGACCCCACGCGGCGCGTAGAGCTTGACCTGCAGCGTCCCGTGCTCGAACAGCGCCACCGAGCGCTTGCCGTCGGGTGTCGGCAGCAGCGGCGCCGCCTCCTCCAGCGTGATGTGGCAGCGCTCTACCGGATCGGCATTGCCGTGGAGCTTGCGCATCAATGGCTCAATGCACGATAGCCTGGCCGGCGTCGGGCACGGCGTCGGCCTTGAACAGCAAGGTCAGACCGGTCGCCGAATCGCGATCGGCGTGCACGCCGGGGAGCGCCCGCACGTCGGTGACGCGGCAATCGCGCATCAGGTCGGAGAGCATTCTCGCCACGTCTACAGCGCGATCGCCGGCAAACAACGGACAGCGAAATCCTTCGGCCCGTCTCGGATCGAACGGGCTGGACAGCGACAGGCGCAATTCGCCGCCGCCCGGCGCGCCGACGCAGCGGTGCGCACTGATCACCGCCGACGGCTCGCCGACGCTGGCGCGCAGTCGGCGAATCGCGTTGCTGGCGAAAAGCTGCGCGCCGATGTCGCGCTGCGCTGCGCGCCCCTGCTGCAGCGCGGCGAGCGGCGACTGTGCTGCGCGAGGCAGCGCGAGCACCGAATAGCCGGGGCCGGCGAGCTGGCGCGCCAGTTCCTGCGCGAGCGCCATCGCACCGGCGGCGCTTTCGGTTTCGCGCAGCAGATCGGCCTGCGGTGCGGCCAGCGTCACGCCGGCGAGAAAGCGCAAGTGCACGCCTTCCTGCCCGACCTTGGTCGCAATCGGCGTCGGATGCAGATCGAGATGATCGACGCCACCGTCGGCAGCCTGCCGTTGCCAGGCGAGGAGCTGCGGCAGGCGCGCCAGGTCGAATGCATCGGACGTGACCAGCGGTGGGGCGAGGGCGAATGTCTCGCTGCCGCCGAGCGCCCGATGCTCGCGCAAGATCGCCGCGATGCGAAGCGAGTCGACCAGCACGCCGGCGATCTCGCCGTCGCCATCCTTGCCCGCCGCGACCAGCACCAGCGGGATCGCGAACAGCGTCGCGGTCAGGCCATCGTCCTCATCACCGCGTGAGGCTTCGCGCCACGCGTCGATCAAGCGGCGCCACAGATGCCGCGCAACGGGCGCGGAGGGAGCCGCAGCGAGCAGCTCGGCGACGAACGATCCTTCGCCGGCGATCAGTCGCTGCGCCAGCGCCATGACCAGCGCACGATCGACTTCGTCGGCGCGTGCGATGCTCGAGGCGGCCAGGCTCGCCTCGGCCATTTCGAGCAGCGGCGTCTGTGACGCCTCGGCCCGCGCTGCAAACAACCGAGGGTCGTCGATGTCCATGACTGTCGATTGTCGCATGCGGATATCGCGCGTCCAAGCCCGCGGCCGCGGCGCATAATTGTGCGCGCGCGCTGCCGCGGCCTACCTGCACGCGGGGCGCATTTTCGACAGGAGGCCAGACGATGTACAAGAACATTCTTGTCGCGACCGACGGCACGCGGCTTTCCGGCAAGGCCATCACCCATGCCATTGCGCTGGCCAAGGCGCTCGGCGCGAGGCTCACCGCTTTCTATGCTGCGCCCGATTACCCGCTACCCGTGTACGCCGAGGGGGCCATTGTCGAGCCGATGTCGCGCCGCGAGTACGCGGCGATCTGCAAGGACGAGGCCGACCGGATCCTCGGCGCGGTCGCGGCCAAGGCGAAGGTGGCGCGGGTTGCGTTCAATGCCGTGCATACCGTCAATTCGACGCCGTGGCGCGCAATTCTCGCCGCTGCCCGCAAGCATCGCTGCGATGCGATCGTGATGGCATCGCACGGTCGCCGCGGCGTCTCGGCGATGCTGCTCGGCAGCGAGACGCAAAAGGTGCTGACGCACTCGAAAATCCCGGTCATCGTCGTGCGCTGAGAGCCTGGGGGCCGCCGCCGCATTGCCGGCCCGGCGCGAAGGGATCGCGCCTTTCACGTAAAATGCATGGTTTGCCGAAAAACCGGGCAGCCGATGCACGTATCGCGTTTTTTTCTTTCGACGCTCAAGGAAGCTCCCGCCGAGGCCGAGCTCGCCAGCCATCGCTTGATGCTGCGCGCCGGAATGATCAAGCGGCTTTCCGCCGGGATATACACCTGGATGCCGCTGGGACTGCGCGTGCTGCGTAAGGTCGAAGCCGTCGTGCGCGAAGAAATGAATCGGGCCGGTGCGGTCGAGCTCCTGATGCCGGTCGTCCAGCCGGCCGAGCTCTGGCAGGAATCGGGGCGCTGGGACAAGTATGGGCCCGAGCTGCTGCGGTTGAAGGACCGTCATCAGCGCGATTTCATCCTCCAGCCGACGTCCGAGGAAGTGATCACCGACATCGCGCGCAAGGATCTGAAGAGCTACCGGCAGCTGCCGGTGAACCTCTACCATATCCAGATCAAGTTCCGCGACGAGGTGCGCCCGCGCTTCGGCGTGATGCGATCGCGCGAATTCATCATGAAGGATGCGTACTCGTTCGACGTCGACAACGCCGGCATGCTGAAGTCGTACCGGCTGATGTACGACGCGTACGCGCGGATATTCACCCGGCTCGGGCTCGAATTCCGCGCCGTCGCCGCGGACACCGGCCAGATCGGCGGCAGCGCATCGGACGAGTTCCAGGTGCTGGCCGACTCGGGCGAGGACGCAATCGCCTGGTGCCCCGGTTCCGATTACGCCGCCAATGTCGAGCTGGCCGAGGCGGTCGCCCCGCACGCCCATCGCGCGGCGCCGGCCGAGCCGATGCAGAAAGTGCCGACACCGGGCATGTCGACTTGCGAGGATGTCGCCAAGCTGCTGCACCTGCCGCTCGGGCGCACGGTCAAATGCATCATGCTGCACGCCGGAGGGAAGGTGCACATGCTGCTGCTGCGCGGCGACCACAGCCTGAACGAGGTCAAGGTCGGAAAACTCGACGGGCTCGAGGGATTTCGCTGGGCCAGCGACGCGGAGATCGCCGCCGCTACCGGCGCTCCCCCCGGCTATCTCGGGCCGGTCGGAATCGCTGCCGACATGCCGCTGATCGCCGATAGGACCGTCGCCGTGATGAGCGACTTCGTCTGCGGCGCCAACGAAACCGACTACCACCTGCGCGGCGTCAATTTCGGCCGCGATTGCCGCGAGCCGGATAGCGTTGCCGATATCCGCAAGGTGGTCGCCGGCGATCCCTCGCCCGACGGCAAGGGCGATCTTGCGATCGCGCGCGGCATCGAGGTCGGCCACGTCTTTGCGCTGGGGACCGTATATTCGGTGGCGATGGGCGCGACCTTTCTCGACGCCGCGGGTCAGCCGCAGCCGATGCAGATGGGCTGTTACGGCATCGGCATCACCCGTGTCGTTGCCGCCGCAATCGAGCAGAATTGCGACGACAAGGGCATCATCTGGCCCGAACCGCTCGCCCCGTTCACCGTCGCCATCGCGCCGATCGGATACGACCGCAGCGACGCGGTGCGCGCCGCTGCCGATCAGTTGCATGACGAGCTCGAGTCGGCAGGCATCGAGGTGTTGCTCGACGATCGCGGCGAGCGGCCCGGCGTGATGTTCGCCGATCTCGAGCTGATCGGCATTCCGCACCGCGTCACCATCGGCGATCGCGGCCTGAAGGACGGCAAGGTCGAATATCAGGGTCGCCGCGACACACAGGCGACGCTTGTGCCTCTCGCCGAGGCCGCGGCGCTGCTGCGGTCGAAGCTCCGCCGCTGATCATGCGCCCGAGCCGCGCCGCCATCGTCCTTGCCGCGTTGCTGGTCGCTCCCGCGATCGCGCGAGCGGGAGCGCAGTTGGAGGAAGCGCTGGCCGCCAACGTGCAGAACTCGCTGCACCGCTCGGTCAGCGACTATCCGGCGCCGCGCCTGGTGTTCGCCACCGAAAGCGAAGGACGGGCCTGGCTGGCCGACATGGCGTCCCGGCTGGTAAAGAGAATGCCGGACTGGCCGACGCGGCGCGACTTCCTGATCACCGTGCAGTACGAGGCCACGCGCGCCGGCCTCGATCCACAGCTCGTACTCGGCCTGATCGAGCACGAGAGCAATTTTCGCAAGTATGCGGTGTCGAGCGCGCAGGCGCGCGGCTTCATGCAGGTTATGCCGTTCTGGGTCACCAAGATCGGCAGCCCGGATCACGACCTGTTCACGCTGCGCACCAACCTGCGCTACGGCTGTACGATCCTGCGCTATTACCTGGACCGCGAGAACGGCGATTATTTCCGCGCACTCGGACGCTATAACGGCAGCCTGGGTCAGGCTGAATATCCGGAGCGCGTGATCGGACTGATGCTGTCCAAGTGGCGTTGGGAAGCGCCGAAGGAAAGCGCTGCGTCATCGCCCGCGGCCATCGGCACCAGCGCCGTCAAGTGAGCCCTCCGCGCTATCGCGGCCGATTCGCACCGTCACCCACCGGCCCGCTCCACTTCGGCTCGCTGATCGCCGCGCTCGCGAGTTACTGCGATGCGCGCGCGCAAGGCGGCGAATGGTTGCTGCGCATAGAGGACGTCGACTTGCCGCGCCAACGCGCCGGTGCGGCAGAGGCGATCGCGGCCACGCTGTCGGCGTACGGCTTCGTCTGGGACGGGCCGGTGCTGGGGCAAAGCGAGCGCGGCGCGATCTACAGCCAAGCGCTCGACCGTTTGCGCGAGCGAGGCCTGCTGTTTGCCTGCGCCTGCACGCGGCGCCAGCTTGAGGCGACGCCATCCGGACCGAGCGGCGAGCGCATCTATCCGGGCACGTGCCGGCATCGCCTCGTCGCAGGCGGCGAAGGACGCGCGTGGCGGGTCGCGGTAGACGACGCGCCGATCGCATTCACCGATCGCCTCCGGGGCAGACAGCAGCAACGTCTCGATCGCGATGTCGGCGATTTCGTCGTCAAGCGCGCCGACGGCTTGTTCGCATACCAGCTTGCCGTCGTCGTCGACGACGCGTTGCAGGGAATCACCGATGTCGTCCGCGGCGCCGATCTGCTCGCCTCGACGCCGCGGCAGATCTGGCTGCAGCGTCAGCTCGGATTCGTGACGCCGGCTTATCTGCATCATCCGATTGCCATCGACGGGTCCGGGCGGAAGCTCTCCAAGGAAACCGGCGCGGCGCAGCTGCCCGACGATCCGTTGCCGGCCCTGTGGCAAGCGTGGCAGTTTCTCGGACAGCCTGTTCCCGGGAACAGGCCGCCATCGGTGGCTGCGTTCTGGCGCTGGGCGCATCGCGCCTGGGATGCGCGCGCTCTGCCTCCGGTGGCGATGCTGCCGGCCGATGCCGCCGCGGCAAGCCAGCCGTTCGCTCGATAGCGGCGCCCGGCGAACCGCCGCCCGGGCCTCAAAGGCCGCCGCGTTATAATCGGGCCATGCGCGGGTCGCTTTTCGGCGGCGTGGCGCTTCCCGTTCGACCTGATCCAGTCATGACCACACTCGTCGTCGTCCGCAAGAACAAGGAGATCGCCATCGCCGCCGACTCGCTGACGACGTTCGGCGACACGCGGCTGTCCGCGTATTTCGACCGCGCCTACGAAAAAATCGTCCATCATCGTGGCACCTACATCGGCTTGTGCGGCAGCGCCGCGCACCAGCTGGTGTTCGAAAGCCTGCTGGCCAAACACGAAGACCTCGACTTTTCGACGCGGCGCGCGATATTCGAGACCTTCCGCAAGCTGCACCCGATCCTCAAGGAGCAGCACTTCCTCAATCCGAAGGAGGAGGAGGACGATCCGTACGAGTCGACGCAGATCACCGCGTTGATCGCCAACGCGAACGGCATTTTCGGCGTTTACTCGATGCGCGAAGTCTTCGAGTACAACCACTTCTGGGCAGTGGGCTCGGGCCGCGAATTCGCGCTCGGCGCGATGCACAGCATGTACGGCCGACTGCGCTCCGCCGAGGCCGTCGCCAAGGTGGGGATCGATGCGGGAACGACCTTCGACAAGAATTCGGCGCTGCCGCTGACGATCTACACGCTGCCGCTGCGATGAGCCTGTACCGGCCGGCGGCGTTTGCGAGCGACGATCAGGCGGCGATTGCGCGGCTCTTCGACGAGCACCCGTTCGCCACGCTGATCACCGCCGGCGCCGGCGAGCCGCAAGTAAGCCATCTGCCGCTGCTTCATCAGAGCGAGCCAGCGCCCCACGGCAGCCTGATCGGCCACATGGCGCGTGCGAATCCGCATTGGAGTCATTTCGGCAGTGGCGCATCGCTGGCCATTTTCCACGGCCCGCACGCGTATGTGTCGCCGTCCTGGTATGCGCAGCCGGCGATACAGGTGCCGACGTGGAACTATGCAGTCGTCCACGTCCACGGTCGCGCCGAGATCGTCGCCGACCGCGCGTCCACCTTGGCGACCTTGCAGAAAATGGTCGCGCGGTTCGAGGGCAATCGGGCCACGCCGTGGCGCCTGCAGCTCGAGGGCGCGCGGCTCGACGCAATGGTCGGCGCGATCGTCGCATTCGAGATCGAGATCGAGCGCATCGACGCCAAATTCAAGCTGTCGCAGAACAGGGACGAAGCGGACCGCCGGCGGGTCGCATCGGCGCTGCGAAGCGAACCCTATGCCGACGCGACCGCCACGGCGGCCTGGATGGATCGTGAGGGCGGCAACGATTGACCCGGTCGCGACACGGGTCCGCTTCGACAAGTGGCTATGGGCGGCGCGCTTCTACCGCACGCGGAGCCTCGCGGCGCTGGCGATCGCGGCAGGACACGTGCGCGTCGAGGATCAACGGATCAAGCCTGCGCGCGTTGCCGCGACCGGGGAACGGGTCGTGCTGCGCAAGGATGGCCTGGTGTGGAACATCGTGGTGACGGCGCTTTCGGACCGGCGCGGCGATGCCGCCGATGCCGCGGGACTTTACCGGGAGGCGCCGGAGAGCATCGTCGCCCGGGCCGAGGAAGTCGGCCGTCGCAAGGCCGCGGCGGCGGCAACGCCAACGCGTCTTGGCCGACCGACCAAGCGCGAGCGCCGCAAACTCAAGGCGTTTTTCGAGGAAAGCTAGACGTCCGTCTTCAGCAGAGACGCCTGTTGGCGAACCAGCCTCGGCTCAGGCGGCCGACGACCGCGCCAGGAAGCCGGGCGCGGCGCTCGACACCGGCGCGACTACGCGCCGGGCCGGCCCACGAACAATGCGTCAGGCGCGCTGCGGAACTTGCGCTACCCCGCCGACTGCGCCCAGCTCACGCATCGCGACCATCACCGAACTGAAATCGGCGGCCGTTCGCACATCGGGGATCGGCTTAGCCAGCAGGTTGACCGCGCGGCCGCTGACCACCAGCGGCAGCTCCTCGGGCAGCGAAGCGCGCAGCGACCGGATTTCCTGACCGGCGATCTTGCCGGAAATGCCGCGATCGAACAGCAATATCGCCAGACAGACTTTGTACGCCCGTGCCGCACCGGCGACTTCCTGCGGCGGCACCCCGCTGCCCAGGGTCAGGCAGTTGATGCCCTCGGTGAACAGCAGCAGCTCGAGAATTGCGAGGCCGAGTTGATTGGGATCGTTAGGCGGTGTCGCCAGCAGGATCTGCCGCGCGTCGCGCGTCGGCCGTACCAGCCGCGTGACGTCACGCAGCAGCCGCTGCGCGAGGTCGGCGAAGCGCAACTCCTGAAAATTCTGCATCTCCCCGCGGACAACGCGCTCGTGCACCGCTTCGTTCAACGGGATCAGCGTTTGCTCGAGAAAGCGGCGCAGACCCTGTCCGACCAGCAGCTTGGACAGGTGGTTCTGCAACTCGCCGACGCGGTGCTCGCCGAGCAGGGTGACCGCAGTTTCGATTTCGTCGGGAAGCGGGGCGGGTGCGTCGACCGCGATGCCCAGCATCGACTGCAGCGCCGGTTCGGCCAGCGGCACGACGGCCCCGGCGCGCCAGCCTTCGGACAACAGCTGCTTGATGACCTTGAGCCGGGCAACCTGGTCGGGCGGATAGACGCGATCGCCGAAGCCGTCGCGGGCCGGATGCGGAAACCCATAGCGCCGCTGCCACATATAGAGCTGCTCGCGCCGCAAGCCCGTAATCCGCACGACTTCGCGAATATGCAAAGCGCTCCGCCCCGCGTCGCCGCTCGCCGTCGCCGGGGCGGCAATTTGCAGTCCCGGGTTGCTGCGGCGCGTCGGCGCCTTGATTAAGATTCCCATGGCAAACCTCAGCTTCCTGTTGGTTACAAGTATAAAGACTTAACTTGTGGATTTCAGCTGGTCGCACTGCGGCATAGGCTGCCGCAGCGCGTCAGTCCCGATCACCACGCTCAGCGGCGTATTGCTACCGCTGCTGCTTTGCTCCATCATCCGGCTTTACGAACAAGGGCTTCCGGCACAGTTCTACCGCCAAGTCTTTGCTCATCTGCTCACCACAATCAGGCTAGTGCAAATATCGTACCGGCCGGAGGAAGCCCGCTCGAAATGTTCGGTTTCGGCAAGTCGATCAAGGACCCGCTGGCGGACGCCAAGACCGCCGAACGCTGGCTCTCGACCTTTCCGGCGAACGATCCCCTGGCGGCGCACTCGGCCATCCTGACCGAGCTCGGCGCGCTGTCCGAGCGCAATGCCCACCGCGCGCCGGCACGGCTCGAGGCCGTGTTCCGGCTGGACGTCCAGAGCGAGGCGCTGCGCCGCACGCTGACCTCGCAGTATCACGAGCACGGCACCCGCTCGAGCCGCGTCGAAAGCCAGCTCTGGCAGGCGATGTTCGACCTGACCCAGGGCTTTCTGCTGTGCTACCAGGCGTTCGCGCGCGAAGTCAGCGACCACGCCCAGAGCAACCGGTGGCGCGCGCCCCTTCCCGAGCTGATCGCGCGGCAAATCATCCACCACGGCCTCGACGCCAAAATCCGGCTGTATCGCTATGAGCAGTGGATTCCGGCGCGCTGGTCCGACCTGCATTCGCTGTTCCAGATCGCCTGTTCGATAGAGCTCGAGCGGCAACCGATTGCCGCCCTGGCCGACGGCGCGCTGACGACGATCGAGCAGGAATATTTGCGCGTGCTGCTGCTGCAGCTGATGAACGCAGGCAACCTCTCGGCGCGGCACGTCGAATGGGTCGCCGAGCAGTTGTCCGAGTGGTGCGCGCCGCTTCGCCTGAACGTCGAATCGTCGACGGCGACCAGCTTCTACGTCGACATGGGCGCCCGCGGCGGACTGAAGCGTCGCGGCCCCGGGCCGCTCGAAGGGCGCGTACTTTTCCTGGAC
>DASYJB010000181.1:0-12433 GCA_035996965.1 Casimicrobiaceae bacterium
CGATGCAGGTCAATACCGGAAGTCCCGCCCACAGGGCGTCGCTCGCGGTTGTGTGCGCATTGTACGGAAGCGTATCGAGGAACAAGTCGGCCAACCGATGCCGCGCCAGGTGATCTTCGGGCGCGATTCTGGGCGCGAAAATCAGCCGCTGCGGATCGATTCCCCGGGCCGCCGCCTCCCTCCAGAGGTTTCCCCGCATCGTTGCCGTGCCGCTTAGCAGCCACAACACGCTTCCGTCGACTTGCCGCAGCAGCGACATCCAGACGTCGAACAGCCGGGGCGTAAGCTTGTAGCTATTGTTGAACGAGCAAAAGACAAATCCGCGCTCCGGCAATCCAACTTCCTTGCGCGTCGGCGTGTGCTCCGCAATGTGCCGCCCGGAGTCGTTTACCTGGTAGCTATCCGGCAGGTAGACTACTTTTTCCGTGTACCAGCCCTGCTGTTCGCGCGGGATCACAACCTCGTCAGCGATCAGGTAATCGATGAAGTCCGCTCCGGTCGTGCCGGGATAAGCGAGGTAATTGACCTGGATCGGCGCTGCGCGCAGGGCGAAGATTCCGGGACGCGCTCCGGTCGTGAATCCGTTGCGGTCCACCGCGATGTCGACCTCCAGCTCGCGCATCAGCTTGACCACTTCATCGTCGCTTTGCCGCTGGACGTCGATAAATCTGTCGAACGCGCCTTCCAGGCGCGCGCGCATCGCGCTGCGGTCGTCGGGCCCGAGCGACACCGCGATCGTCTCGAAGCGCTCTCTGTCGTGTTGCTCGAACAGCGCCGCCATTAGGTGGCCTAGCGGATGGGCACGAAAGTCCGACGACACATAGGCTAGGCGGATGCGGTCGTGGCGATACCGGCCGCCGGTCCAAATCGCAGTTGCGGCCGGCGGACACTGTTCGCGCACCCATGTCCGCGAACAGCGCAGCTGGTCTTCGGGCGAATCCGAAACGGGCAGAAACATGAACGGCTCGATCGCCCGCTTGCCCGCGTGCACGTCGTCGATCACCCGCTTCGATTCCTGCGTGTAAGACCGCCAGTCGCAACAGTGCATTCTCGAGTGCAGCAACGTGCCGCGGGCAAACGGCAAATCGGGGCTAAGGTGCATCGCTCGTTCGAGGTCCTCGCTTGCCGCCTCATGGCGTCCAAGATACGACAGGACAGCGCCGCGATTTTGCAGCGCTTCCGCAAGGTCCGGACGAAGTGCAAGCGCGCGGTTGTAGCTCGCCACCGCTTCCTCGTGTCGCTTCAGTGCTGCCAACGTGGCACCGCGGTTGTTCAACGCCTCGGCAAAGGCACCGCTAAGCGCCAGCGCGCGGTCGTAGTTGGTCAACGCTTCCTCGTGTCGCTTTATTGCGGAAAGTACCGCACCGCGGTTGAAATGCAGGACCGCAAGATCAGGCTTGAGCGCAACCGCCGCGTCGTAGCTCGCCAGCGCCTGGTCGAAGCGTTCGAGGTCCTTGAGAACCCCCCCTCGATTGTTGAATGCTTCGACGAACGCCGGCTTGATCGCCAGCGCCCGGTCGTAACTCTCCAAGGCATCGGCGAACTGACCTCGCGCCCGCTGCACATTGCCGTGATTTGAGTAGGCCTCGGCCGATTCCCGGTTGATCGCGAGGGCCTGGCTCAGCAAACGGTCCGCTTCCTCGAAGCGCTGTTGTCGCGCCGCGATCGTTCCCGCCAAATGGAGCGCGTCAAAATGACCCGGGCGCGCGCCGAGGACGATCCTGCAAAGGCGCTCGGCCTCGGACAGCTTGCCGGCCTGAAAATCCGCGACCGCCCGGCGCATGACGTCTGCCACGGTAGGCCTTATGGCGGTCGACTTGGACTCGCGGGGCGGGGGATGCATGTTCATCCGGTCCGATCCTGCCCCATCGTCGACGTAGGAGCGAACGTCAGGCGCTCTGGCGGGACGGGTGACTCAATCCGGTGCGTTGGCGCGAGGCCGCGCGCTCACGCCGAGACGGGCGTGACGATTGTCAATGCCGACGCCTGGGCGACCGCCTCGTCCAGCGTCCATTGGGTACCCGCCGACCACGCCGCATCGAATGCGATCTTCCCAAGGGCCGCGCGCCCCGCCTCGATGCTCTCCTCCCTTTCGCTTTCACGGCGCGCCGATCTGGGAAGCATCAGAAGCTCCCGCGCGGCTGCGGCAGCAGCGAACACGCCGACCGCATCCTCGGATCGGTTGACGCCCTGCAAGAGCCTCGCGTAGTCCTCCAGGCAATCGAGCGCCTCCATGTTCATTTCGAAGGATCGCAGCGCGCGCAACGCATCGATTAAGCCCTTGCACGCCACCTCGTGGTCGCCTCTTGCGGCGTCGGCCTTTCCCAGTCGCCACTGCGTGATCGCCTCACCGCGCTTATCCTGTGCGGCGCGGCAGATCTTGAGCGCGCGCGTGAATCGCGTCTGCGCCGTTGGCAAGTCATCCGTGCGCAATGCCAGCTCTCCCAGATTGCGCTCGCATTCGCTTTCCAGCTCAAGGTTCTCGATGCTCCGGGTTATCGGCAATGCCTGCTCGAAAAGGATGCGCGCCCCTTGGTAGTCGGCCTGTCGCTCGGCGATTTCACCGAGGTTGATGAGCCCGATCGCCTCACCAAGCCGGTCGTCGAGGGCCCGGAACACGGCGATGGCTTCCTCTTGATATTCGCGCGCCTTCGTAACGTCGTCCTGTTGCAGGTGAAGCGTCGCAAGGGTAGACAGCGTCGCCGCGATGTCGCGCGGATTATCGAGACCCCGGCGAATGGCCAGGCATTCGGTCAGCATTTTCGTTGCCTCGGCATGATCGCTCTGATTGGTGGCGAGCACGCCTCCGACGTAAAGGGCGTGGGCGCGGAAGAAGTTCGGCTCCTGGATTCCCGGAAGGACAAGCGCGGCGCGCACGTTCTTGCGGGCCTCGGTCGAGTACCCACGGAGAATACGGAAGCGCATCAACGCGACCTCGATTTTGACCGCCATTACGGGATCGACGCCTCCCGAGAGCGCCAGTGCAATCGCGGCGCGCAGATTGTCGAGATCGGCTTCGGCACGTGTGGTCCACTCCGCCTGGTCGGCCCCGAGGAGCTTGTGCCGGATCGTCTTTGCAAACTCAAAAAAATATTCGCAATGCCGTTTGGCGGTCGCGGCGACGTCGCCGCGGTCGATCAAGCGCTCCTTCGCAAACTCCCTGATCGTCCCCAGCATGTCATACCGCTTGCTGAAGTGCTCACGGGCGAACTCCCGTATCGTCTCAAGCAGTCCGTAACGTGAGATTCCTTCTCCTTGGTCGACCATTACGAGAGACTTCTCCACCAGCGAGCTGAGAAGGTCGATGACATCGTCGGGCTCAAGGGGCTCGGCTCCGCAGACCGCCTCTGCTGCGGGAAGGTCGAAACCGCCTGCGAATACGCTCAGCCGGTCGAGAAGCATCTGCTCCCTTTCCTGCAGCAGGTCGTACGACCAGCTCACAAGCGCGCGCAGCGTCTGCTGGCGCTCCAGCGCGACGCGGCTTCCGCCGGTCAGCAACTTGAACCGATCATGCAGCCGCGCATTGATCTCACCGATAGACAACGACCGCATCCTGGCCGCTGCCAGTTCGAGTGCAAGCGGGATGCCGTCGAGTCGTGCGCAGAGTTCGGCGATTGCCGGAGCGTCGCGCTCGGTCAGCAGGAAGCCCGGCTTTTGCAGTCGTGCACGCTCCACAAAAAGTTGAACCGCTTCCGACCGTAGCAGCCCGTCGACGCCCGCGTTCCGGTCGGGTGCCGCGAGAGGAAGAACGTGATAGGTCTGCTCTCCGCGAATGTGCAGCCCCTCGCGACTCGTGGCGAGGAAGCGGGCCTTGGGCGCACCGCGCAGCAATGTATCGACGATACCTGCGCAGGCGGCTATCAGATGCTCACAGTTGTCGAGAACAAGCAGCAGCTCGCGGTCCTTGACATGCTCGCACAGCGTTTGATCGAGCGGCTTGCCAGGCTCTTCTCGCACGTTCAGGACTTGCGCCACCGCGCTCGGAACAAGAGAGGGGTCCTTGATCGGCGCCAGATCGACGAACCAGACGCCGTCCGCATAGCTCTCCATTACGTCGGCTGCGATCTGCAGCGACAACCGGGTCTTGCCAAGCCCGCCCATGCCCAGCAGGGTGAGCAGGCGCGTGCCTTCGAGGAGGCTCTTGATTTCGGCGAGCTCGCGTTCGCGCCCGATAAAGGACGTAACCTGTTGCGGCAGGTTATTGGGCGTCGCAGCTAGCGAGCGCAACGCAGGGAAGTCCTGGCGAAGGCTCGGATGAACGAGCTGATATACGTGCTCGGGCGTGGCGAGGTCGCGCAGGCGGACTCCGCCGAGATCACGAACGGAGGCCGCGGGCGGCAGTTTTGCTCCAATGCGATCGACGACGGCCTGGGACAGCAGTATCTGGCTGCCGTGAGCGGCCTTCATGATCCGCGCCGCACGGTTCACCGGGCTTCCAAACAGATCGTCGTTCCGGCGCTCGACGATGCCGAGATGTAGCCCGTAGCGCACGCGAAACGTTATCCCGGCGGTCGTCGCCGGATCGTCGAGCGACTGCTGCAGCACCAGTGCCGCGCTGACCGCGTCGGAAGGATCGGCGAAGGCCGCGTACATCCCGTCGCCGGTCATCTTCACGACAATGCCGTTATTACGCTCGACTGCCGCACGCGACAGCGCGTCATGATCTGCCAGCGCGGGCGCCATCCTCTCCCCCTCCTCTTCCCAGAGGCGGGTGCTGCCTTCGATATCGGTGAAGAGAAGCGTCGTGTCGGGTGAACCTTGCACGCGGGAGCCTCCTGGCTCATTACTGCTGGAGACGTACTTTACCGCTGGGCTCCCCTACTGCCAATCGGGAATAGTGACGCCGCCTATAGGGAATAATCCACTTGACCGGGCCGGGGACACCTCCCTGCACACTCGTCCGACGCTCGAGGCGTCGATTCCGCCGGTCCTCCGGCTTTTGCAACACCGGCGACGATGCCGTCAGGGCGATTGCTCGACCATACCGGTCAGTACGAGGCGATCCCCGCAGAGATCGAAATAATAATCGTTGAAGTATTTCTTGCCGCTGGCTTTCACCCCTTCGCCTCGCACCTGGCCGGCGCCGAGTTTGCTCCAGGGATCGCCGGGCGCACCGGGCGTGAGGAAGCGATCGGCGAATACCAGGAAGTCGGCATCGATTCCGTCCATGCCGCGGATCGCCGCGCTCTGTTTCGCATCGAATCCCAGCGCTGAAAGCGTTCCTTTCAAGTCCTTCTTGAGTGCCGCATCGCGCAACGCCACATACGCGGCGATGACCGATTGCCCGGTCGGCTTGGAGGTGGCCGGATCAAGGCGCCGTTTCTGTTGCCGGTCACCTTCGCTTATCTGGTCCAACTTGGGATTCGACAACGGCAGGTCGAACTCGTATTTGCCGTACTGCCGGTGCGTGACGCTGCCGGCAGCGCGGCCCGCGTCGGTCTTCAAAGTGCTCGACCAGTCGCGAGGACTGAGATCGGTGAGGCTGCCGCCGAACGGCGTGCCGGCGCTGAAATATTTCGACCGTCCGGCCGCGTCGAGCGTTATTTCGGCAAAGCTCGCATTGCGCAACTTCGACAGCGCGCGCGCCTGCGTCAGCGGACATGCCGAATCGACGAGCATCGGCGAGGCGATCGCCTTGCTGGCAACGTAGACCACGGTACCGCTGCCTGCCGTCGACGGATAGGCGATGCCGTCGACCAGGTCGAACTCGCCGATGTTGACCTCCTTGATGTGTCCTTTGACCGGTGGCGAATAGGTGTACGGCGCGGGTTTCGCCTCGACGGCCTTGTGCGCGCCGGCATCCGCCTTCGGCGCGCCTCCGCCCGTCCCCTGTTCATTCCCGCATCCCAGCAGCAGCAAAGCCGCCGTGCATGCGGCAAGCCTTTGCAGTCGCACGATAGCCATCGCTCCCCTCCTCCGTTGGCCGCTTCCCCTTAAGCTTAGCGAAATTGGCGCTTATCCGCTCGAATGAAGCTCCGGCCGAACCCAGTGCTGCGAACGCGTCGCCGTCGGTATCGTCAGCTGACCAAGTCCATTAAGATAAGCGCCGATCGATAACGACGCCGGAGGAGCATGGCCACCACACCGATGCCGCTTTCCGAGGCCGCGCCGCGCTGGGCCTGGTTGCCCAAGACCGGCACGTGGAAGTACTACGCGCTGCTGGGCGCCGTCGGCATCTTTATCCTCGGTCCGCTGGGCGGCGTCGCAGCCTCGTACATGAACTTCTCGCTGGGCTTCTTCGTCGGCGGGCAGGTTCTCGCCGGAATACTCGGCTCGACAGTAACCTTCGGCTACGGCGCGGCCGGACGTCACGGCGCCAATTACATCCAGACGACAGCGGCTTCGGTCGCCGGCATGAGCGCGATGGCGGTCGTCATCCAGGCGATGACGTGGATGGGAATGCCGGCCCCGCCGATGTGGCAGCTCGTTCTGTATATGATGTGCATCGGCATGTTCGGCGTCGGCGTAGGGATGCTCTACACGCCGATCCTGGTCGACCGCCTGCAGCTCACGTTTCCGTCGGGCCTTGCGGTCGCGAACATCCTTCGCGCGCTGACCGATCCTGAGCTGCTTCGGCAATCGGTGTCGCGGCTGTTCGGCGGCATGGCGCTCGGCGTCGCCGGCGGCATCGGAAGCGCCAAGACGGCGTGGCTGGGCGCGATCGACCTGTCGACTTCGACGTTCGGCGCGGGCATGATCGTCGGCGCGCGCATCGGCATCGCGGCGATCGTCGGCGGGCTCGCCGGCTGGGCGATGATGCCGTATTTCATCTCCATCGGATGGCTTCAGCCGAACGAGCCGTTCCGCAAGATCACGTTCCTGATCGCGCTCGGCATGATCATGGGTGCCGCGATCGTCGATGTGTCGCTGATCCTCTTCCAGGCCTGGCAGCGCTCGCGGCAGGTCAGGGCGGAGAAGGTGGTCGAGCAGGAGGATTGGAAGCGCACGAACACGCGGCGGCTCGTCGCCTGGGTCGTGTTCTGGGGCATTTGCATCGTCGTCGTCGGTTCGCAGGTCCTGCATCAGCCGGTCGGCTATCTGGTGATGGCCGTCCTGCTCGTCTTCGTGTTCGCGCTGGTCAACGGGATATCCCTCGGCATCACCGACTCGAATCCCATTTCCTCCGCCTTCGTCGTCACCGTGGTCCTGATGGCGGGCATCGGCTTGCGCGATCCGATCGTCGGGATGATGGCCGCGACGGTCCTGCTGGTGTCGACCAGCGAGGCCTGCGACATGCAGCAGGACCGCTCGACCGGCTGGCGCCTCGGCACCAACCGGACGATCCAGTTCCGCTTCCAGGTCGCCGGCATCGTGATGGGCGCGATCATGGCCGTGGTGTTCGCCAAGCTTTTCATGAGCGCGTACCCGGTGCTGGGCCTCGATCAGACGACGATGCCCGCCGACAAGCAGCCGGCGCAATGGACGTCGGCGATGACCTACAAGTTCGTCGGCGTACTGCGCAGCCTCACCGACGACAAGCCCTACCAGCGTACGGCGATCTGGATCGGCATCCTGATCGGATTCGTGACCGAGTTCCTGCGCAAGTACATCAAGTCGCGGGAGCGATACAAGGCGTTCGTGGCGTCTGGTCGAGTGGGCTTCAGCACCGACTTCGTTCTCGATGCCATCGTGCTTCCGTCGCCCTATGCGTCGTCGTTCGGCGGATTCCTCAACCTGCTGACGTCGGCGTGGTTCGCAGCCGGCGGTGTGCTGTCGAGCTTCATCAACAGCCTGCCGAAGCGCAAGGACAAGCCCGCTGCGTTGCCGAGCGACATGAGCACGACCTCACTGATCGGCGGCGGCTTGATCGCAGGCGACGCGCTGGCGGCGCTGGGCCTGGGCATCGCGGGGCTGCTCGGCACTTTGTTCGGCTGACTGCGCGCCCGGGCGGGGGCGGGCGGCCGCCGCAACTGGTATTGCTCGAATCAACCGATACGGCCCGCCGCCCCAAGGCGGGCGCGGTCTGGCGGACTTCCTCGCAAGCTTTTGGCCGATGGACCAGCCGTAGACCAGTAGAATACCAATTGACTAACTGGTATTTCCGGTACTAAGCTAGCCGGATTCCTCGTTCGCAAGGCTATCGAATCCGTTGAACCCCGCCCGATCCACGGCGATCCGCTATTACATCGGCATCGACGGCGGCGGCACGCACACGCGCGCGCGGCTCGCGTCCGCCGACGGCCCCGTGCTGGGCTTCGCCGCGTCGGGACCCTCCGCGCTCGGGCAGGGGATCGAGCAGGCATGGAAGCACATCGGAGAAGCCGTCGACAGCGCGTTTGCCGACGCGGGGCTCGCCCCCGCGCCGCGCGAGCAATGCGCGCTGGGTCTCGGGCTCGCCGGTGCCAACGTGCGGCAACGTTGCGAAGAGTTCATCCGCCGCGCGCCGCCGTTCGGTGAGATCGCACTGGACACTGACGCGTATACGAGCTTGCTCGGCGCACACGAAGGACGGCCCGGCGCGATTGTCGCGGCCGGCACCGGCAGCGTCGGTGAAGCGCTGCGCCGCGACGGTCTGCGCGTCGCAGTCGGCGGGTGGGGATTTCCGGTCGGCGACGAAGGCAGCGGCGCATGGCTGGGATTGCGCGCGATGCGCGAGACACATCGCGCCGTCGACGGGCGAGCCAGCGTCGGACCGCTGGTCGGGGCGGTTCTCGCGCTGGCGGGCACGTCGCGCGAGGCCTTGTTGGGCTGGTGCGATCGGCCGGGGCAGAATGCCTACGCCGAGCTCGCGCCGCTGGTATTCGACGCCGCGGCGACCGATCCGTTCGCCGCCGCGCTGATCGACCGCGCAGCGCGCTCGCTCGAGGAGATCGCGGCCGCACTCGACCCCGAGGGCGCGCTGCCGCTGGCGGTTTTCGGCAGCATCGGGCAAAGGCTGCTGCCCCGTTTCGGACCGTCGATCCGGGCGCGATGCGTCGAGCCGGCGGGGGATGGCGCCGACGGCGCGCTTCGCCTCGTCCGCCAGGAACTCAGTGGGCTCAGCGAAAGCGTGCGATGAAAGACCGCCCGTTCGAATTCCGCGCCGACGCGAGAGCGGCCTCGCCGCTGTACATGCAGCTCGCGCAAAAGCTCGCGCAGGCGATACGCAACCACGACTACCAGCCCGACGAGGCGCTGCCATCCGAGCGCGTGCTCTCAGAATCGCTCAGCCTGTCGCGCGTGACCGCGCGCAAGGCGATCGATCAGCTGGTCGAGCAGGGATTGGTCGTGCGCCGGCGCGGCTCGGGCAACTACATAGCACCCCGGCTCGAGCAGCCGCTGTCGCGCCTGACCAGCTTTTCCGAGGAGCTGCACCAGCGCGGCTTCACGCCTTCGTCGCGCTGGCTCGCGCGCGTCTGCACCGCCGCCGCGCCCGACGAGCAGCTCTCGCTGGGCTTGTCGCCCGGTTCGCGCGTCGCGCGCCTCGAGCGGCTGCGTCTGGCCGACAACGTGGTGATGGCCTACGAAGTCAGCGTGCTGCCCGAACAGGTGCTGCCCGACCCTTCGCAGGTCGATGCATCGCTGTACGCGCATCTGGCGATGCTGGGCCGCGCACCGGTGCGCGCGCTGCAGCATCTGCGCGCGCTCAACGCCGACGCGCGGCTGGCGCAATTGCTCGAAGTTGCAACCGGACGCGCGGTCCTGTTCATCACGCGGGTCGGCTATCTGGACACCGGGCAGGCGGTCGAGCTCACGCATTCGTATTGCCGCAGCGACTATTACGATTTCGTGGCCGAGATGAGGCGCGAGGCGTGAGCGCCTTGCGCATCGAAGGCCACATCCTGACGCCGCAGGGATTCGTGCGCGGCGCGATCGAGCACGACGAGGGCCGCATCCGGCGAATCGAAGGCACGCCGCGGACCGAGGACCAGGCGAGGAGCGAAGCGCAAGCGCTGGTGCTGCCCGGATTCATCGATACGCATGTGCACGGCGGCGGCGGCAGCGACACGATGGAAGGCGGCGAAGCAATCGAGGTCATCGCGCGGCTGCATGCGCGGCATGGCACGACGTCGCTGCTGGCCACGACGATGACGGCGCCGCTTGCCGAAGTGGAAGCGGCGATGCGAGCACTGGCTCCCGCCTGCGCGAGCCGCGCGAGCACTGCGGCGCGCGTGCTGGGCGTGCACCTGGAAGGCCCGTACATCAATCCCGGCAAGCTCGGTGCGCAACCCGATTTCGTCCGCGCCGCTTCGATCACCGAGATCCGCGCGCTGCACGCGCTGGCGCCGATCCGGCTGATCACGCTGGCGCCGGAGCTGCCGGGAAATCTCGATATCATCGTTGCGCTGCGCGCCGCCGGATTCCAGGTCCAGATCGGGCACACGCTGGGCAGTTACGAGGACGGCGTCGCCGCGCTCGAACGCGGCGCCGGCGGGTTCACCCACTTGTTCAACGCGATGACCGGCATGCATCACCGCGAGCCCGGCATCGTCGGCGCGGCGCTGGCGCACGCACGCTATGCCGAGATCATTCCCGATCTGCTGCACGTCCACCCGGGCGCGATCCGCGCCGCGCTGCGCGCGATTCCGTGCCTCTTCTGCGTGACCGATTCGACCGCCGCGACCGGCATGCCTGACGGCGACTACCGGCTGGGACGCCATCGCGTCACCAAATGCCTGGGCGGCGTGCGCCTGGCCGACGGCACGCTGGCGGGCAGCACGCTGACGATGGACCAGGCGCTGCGCAATCTGGTCACGATCGGGCTTCCGCTCGAGGACGCATCGCGGCGCGTGTCGTTCCACGCCGCCGAATACCTGGGGCTGGCGGATCGGGGGCGCCTGGTCGAAGGCGCACACGCCGACCTGGTGCTGCTGGACCGGGACTTGCAGCTGCGGCGGGTGGTGGTCGAAGGAGATGAAATTGACTTCGCGGATGCTTGACGAGGCGCGCGACGCACCGAACGCGGTGTCCCGCCTGCTGGCGGCCGATGGCGACGCGTACGCATCGCTGGGCGCGGACCTGCGCGACCATCCGCCGCTGTCGCTGCTGACCGTCGCCCGCGGCAGCTCCGATCACGCCGCGCAATACATGGCGTATCTGATCATGGCGCGGCTGGGCCGCCTGGTGACGTCGCTGCCGATGTCGTTGATCACGCTTTATCAATCGCGGCTGCAATGCGACGGCCTGGTTTCGCTCGCCTTTTCGCAATCGGGCCAGAGCCCCGACCTGGTGCTGCCGACGTCGTTTTTCCGTGCCGGCGGCGCGCGCACCGTCGCCATCGTCAACGATCCGGCATCGCCGCTCGCCGCGGCCGCGCAGTGGGTCTTTCCGCTGCACGCCGGCGCGGAGATCAGCATCGCGGCGACCAAGAGCTGCATCGCGCAACTCGTCGCCGGCGCGCGGCTGGTCGCGTCCTGGCAGGACGACCGAGCATTGCAGACGGCATTGGAAGGCCTCCCCGCCGCGTTGCGTCGCGCCGTGCAGCAGGATTGGTCGGCCGCAATCCCCCCGCTTACCCACACCACGCGGCTGTTCGTCATCAGTCGCGGCCTGGGACTCGCGATCGCGATGGAAGCCGCGCTCAAGTTCAAGGAAGTCTGCGGCATCCAGGCCGAGGCATTCTCGGGCGCCGAAGTCAGGCACGGGCCAATGGCGCTGGTCGACGAGGGCTTTCCGATGCTGGTGTTCGCGCCGCGTGGTCCGGCGCAGGCCGGGCTGCTGGCGCTGGCCGACGACATGCGACGGCGCGGTGCGCGCGTGCTGCTGGCCGCACCCGCCGGCACGCCGAAGAGCGAGCTGCCGCTTATCGCAAGCGATGCCGAGGACCTCGACCCGATCACGGCGATCCAGAGCTTCTATCCGATGGTCGAGGCGCTGGCGCGCGCACGCGACGTCGACCCGGACGAGCCGCGACATCTGGCCAAAGTGACGCGCACCCGATGAGCACGCCGATGCTTCGATCGCTGGTCCGCTTCGCGCGCTGGCCGGCGATGCTGCTGCTGAGCTGCGCGCTGCTCGCATGCGACAGCACCGCAGCGCCGGACAAGGTCCACGTCGAATTCTGGACGATGAGCCTCAAGCCCAAGTTCACCGCGTACTTCACTGCGCTGCTCGCGAGCTACGAGGCCGCGCATCCGGGTGTCGCGCTCGAATGGGTCGACGTTCCCTGGGACGTGATGCAAACCAAGCTGACCGCCGCGATCGTCGCGCGCTCGGCGCCGGCGCTGGTCCAGCTCAACGTGCCGTGGGCGTACGACTATTCATTGGTCGGTGCACTGCGGCCGATCGACGAGCTGATGGGCGAAGACCGCGCGCTCTACACCGATGGCGCGATCGCCGACCTGACCTTCAACGGCAAGCTCTACGGTTTCCCGCATTACAACAGCGTCAACGTAATGGCGTACAACACGGCGCTGTTCCGCCAGGCGGGCATCACCCGGGTCCCGACGACGCGCGAAGAGCAGCTCGCGGTCGCCAAACAGATCCGGGCGCGCACCGGCCAGTACGGCTTTTC
>DASYJB010000182.1:0-5653 GCA_035996965.1 Casimicrobiaceae bacterium
GTGATGATGCAGTTCCTGTGCTCGTGCACGAACTCGATCGGATCCTCGATCGTGATGATGTGGCCGTAGCTGTTTTCGTTGCGGTAGCCGAGCAGCGCCGCCATCGATGTCGACTTGCCGGCGCCGGTGGCGCCGATGAACAGCATGATGCCGCGCTTGCTCATCGTCACGTCCTTGAGCACGGGCGGAAGGCTCAGCTCGTCGAACGTGGGAATCGTCGTGTTGATCGTGCGCATCGCCATTCCGACGCGTCCCATCTGCACGAACGCATTGCATCGAAAGCGGCCGATCCCCGGCGGGCTGATCGCGAAGTTGCATTCCTTGGTCGACTCGAACTCGGCAGCCTGCTTGTCGTTCATTACGCTGCGCACGATTTCGATCGTGTGCTGCGGCGTCAGCGCGGTCTTCGAGACCGGCGCGATCTTGCCGTCGACCTTGATCGCGGGCGGAAAACCGGCGGTGATGAACAGGTCCGAGCCTTTTTGCTTGACCATCAGGTCGAGCAGCTCATGGATGAATTTGGTCGCGGTTTCTCGTTCCATTGGCCGTTCCTTTGCGTTGCGTCGACCGCGGCTTCGCCGCTCAGCCGCCGAACAGATCCTTGTTGACCGCCCGGGCCCGCGCTTCGGACAGCGCGATCTGGTTGCGGCGGACCATCTCCGTCAGGCATTGGTCCAGCGTCTGCATGCCGGCCGACTGGCTGGTCTGGATCGACGAATACATCTGCGCGACCTTGTTCTCGCGGATCAGGTTTCTGATCGCCGGTGTGCCGATCATGATTTCGTGCGCGGCGATGCGGCCCTGCTGATCCTTGGTCTTGAGCAAGGTCTGCGATATCACGGCAACCAGCGACTCCGACAGCATCGAGCGCACCATGTCCTTTTCTGCCGCCGGGAAAACGTCGATGATCCGGTCGATCGTCTTCGCCGCGGAGCTGGTGTGCAGCGTGGCGAAGACCAGGTGGCCGGTTTCGGCGGCGGTCAGCGCCAGCCGTATCGTCTCCAGATCCCGCATCTCGCCGACCAGGATGTAGTCCGGGTCCTCGCGCAGCGCGGCGCGCAGCGCGTTGGCGAACGACAGCGTGTGCGGCCCGACCTCGCGCTGGTTGATCAGGCATTTCTTCGACTCGTGCAGAAATTCGATCGGGTCCTCGATCGCGAGGATGTGCCCGTACTCGCTTTCGTTGACGTGATTGATCATCGCGGCCAGCGTCGTCGACTTGCCGGAGCCGGTCGGACCGGTGACCAGGATCAGCCCGCGCGGCCGCGTCGTCAGGTCGGCGAAGACCTTGGGCGCGTTCAGCTCCTCGAGCGACAGCACCTTGGACGGAATCGTCCGGAAGGCGACCGCGGCGCCGCGCTCCTGATTGAACGCATTGACGCGAAAGCGCGCGAGGTTGGGGATGCCGAACGAAAAGTCGCATTCGAGCATTTCTTCATAGGTCTTGCGCTGCGCGTCGCTCATGATGTCGTACACCATGGCGTGCACATCCTCGTGCTCCATCGGCGGCAGGTTGATCCGCCGGATGTCGCCGTGAACGCGGATCATCGGCGGCAGCCCGGCCGACAGGTGCAGGTCCGACGCCTTGTTCTTGACCGCGAAAGCGAGAAGTTCGGCAATGTCCATTTATAATCCCTGGTGCCGCGCCCGGGCGCGGCTTGCGCCCGGTGTGCGCCCTGCCTTTCGGCCAGCTTCGGTGCGTCGGGCCGGGATTGGCTATGCCGGCGTCATTGATTATGAGCCTATACGAGAAGGCGTGGCAAGCCATGCAGCAGCGCATCGCGCGGGCGGCCGACGCCGCGGGTCGCGATCCGGCAACGATCCGGCTGCTCGCCGTAAGCAAGAGCATGCCGGCGGAGGCGATCCGGGCTGTCCATGCGCTCGGGCAGCGCGCCTTCGGCGAGAACTACGTGCAGGAGGCGACGGCCAAGAGGACCGCGCTCGCCGATCTGCCGGACGTCGAATGGCATTTGATCGGACCGTTGCAACGAAACAAGGCGCGCGCCGCGGCGGCGCAATTCGCGTGGGTGCAAACCATCGACGGGGTGGCCATTGCCGAGCGATTGTCGGCTACACGTGAAGCACGACAAGGTCCGCTCGACGTTTGCGTGCAGGTCAACATCAGCGCCGAGACGAGCAAAAGCGGCGTCGCGCCCGACGACGCGCTTGCGCTCGCTCGCGCGGTCGTCTCGTTACCGCGGCTCGCATTGCGCGGCTTCATGGGCATCGCCGCACCTACGGCCGAGGTGGCGCTCCAGCGCGCGCAATTCCGGATGTTGCGCGAAATCCTCGCCGCCGCGCAGGCCGAAGGGCTTATGCTCGACACCTTGTCGATGGGCATGTCGGACGATCTCGAGGCGGCGATCGCCGAAGGCGCGACGCTGATCCGCGTCGGCAGCGCGCTGTTCGGACCACGCACGTGAAGCGAGGTCATCGCAGGACAGGGGCCGCATCTAACGACTGGCGGACGTCGCCGGGCGAGCTTGCAAAGGCGAGGACTTGAATATCACGTTCATCGGCGGCGGCAACATGGCCCGGGCGCTGATCGGCGGACTGATCGCGCGCGGCCAAGCGTCGAACGCGCTGTCGGTCGTCGAGATCAACCCCGACACGCGCGCGACCGTCGCGGCACGCTTCGGCGTGGCGACTTTTCCCGCCATCGAAGCCGCGGCCATCATCCATGCAGACCTGATCGTGATCGCGGTCAAGCCCCAGCACGTTCGGACCGTCGCGCGCGAGCTGGCGACGCTGCTCAAGCGGCAAGTGATCGTGACGATCGCCGCCGGCATTCGTCTGGCCGATCTGTCGCGCTGGCTGCTCGGCTATCGGCGCCTGGTGCGGGCGATGCCCAATACGCCTGCGCTGGTCGGCGCCGGCATCGCCGGGCTGTACGCGCTATCGGGCGTCGACGGCGAGGGCCGAACCCGCGCCGCGTCCATTCTCGAGGCGGTCGGCGCAACGCTCTGGTGCGAGCGCGAGGACGAGCTCGATGCCGTCACGGCCGTCTCGGGCAGCGGCCCGGCGTATGTCTTCTATTTTCTCGAAGCGCTCGAGCAATCGGCGCGCGAGCTCGGCTTTGCGCCCGCCGACGCCCGTCGTCTCGCTTACGCGACGTTCAGCGGATCGATGCGCCTGGCCGAGCAGAGTGAATCCGAACCTGCGCTCTTGCGCGCCCAGGTGACGTCCAAGGGAGGCACCACCGAGCGCGCGATCAGCGCGATGGACGAGGCGGGCGTGATGGCCGCGATCGTCACGGCGGTCAGGGCCGCGGCCGCACGCGCCCGCGAAATGGGCGAGCGTTTCGGATCCGAGCCCTGAATGGGGTCAGGTTAACTTTGTTGGGATTGCCTGCCATCGCCTTAATACATCGTGCCAAAGTTAACCTGACCCTAAAGTCATGCTTACCGACGCGCTCCGCTTCCTGCTCAATATCATTTTTGCGCTGATCGTGTATTCGGCGCTGCTGCGTTTCATCATGCAGTGGCTGCGCGCGCCGTTTCGCAATCCGCTCGGGCAGGCGGTCGCCGCGCTGACCGACTGGGCGGTCAAGCCGCTGCGAAAGGTTCTGCCCGGTTTCCGTGGACTGGACTGGGCGTCACTGATCGTCGCCTGGGTTGCCCAGCTGGCATGGCTGCTCGCGCTTGCTGCGCTCGGCGGCGCCGCGCTTTCGGGCCCGTTGGCCGGAGCGCTTGCCGCGCTGTCGGTGATCGAATTGCTCAAGGCCGCGCTGTGGATACTGATCGTGGCGGTGTTCCTGCAGGCGCTGTTGTCGTGGGTCGCGCCCGACGGTCCGCTGGCCGGCGTGCTGAATGCGCTGACGTTTCGCTTCCTGGCTCCGATACGACGCGCGATCCCGCCGCTTGGCGGCGTGCTCGACCTTTCGCCGCTGATCGTCATCGTCCTTGCGCAGCTCGTACTGATGCTGCCGGTCGCATGGCTCGAGCAGGCCGTCGGGCAGCTCTTTCGCTAGCGCTGCAGCTTCACGTTTTTCCCGCCAGCCTATTGGCGAGCCGAACGAAATCGGCGACCGCCAGCGTCTCGCCGCGCACGCCCGGCGCAATGCCGGCGCGCTCCAGCGCGGCTTCGTCGGCGAACGGCTTCAGCGCGTTGCGCAAGGTCTTGCGCCGCTGGCCGAATGCGGCGCCGACCAGTTGCGCGAACAGCGCCGCATCGGCAAGCGCCGGTCGCGCCGCGCCGAGCGGCGTCAACCGCGCCACCGCCGACTCGATTTTGGGCGGCGGCCGGAACGCGCCGGCCGGCACGACAAACAGCCGCTCGACTCTGAAGCGGACCTGCAGCATCACCGACAGCCGCCCGTACTCGGGCGTCGCCGGCGCGGCCGCCATGCGCTGCACGACTTCCTTTTGCAGCATCACGGTGATGTCGCGCAGATTGGCATCGAATTGCGCGAGATGAAAAAGCAGCGGCGACGATATGTTGTACGGCAGGTTGCCGATGACGCGCAGGTCGCCGCCCAGCGCCGCAAAGTCGAACGTCAGCGCATCGGCTACGTGCAGCGCGAGTCGCTCCCGAGGGAATTCGGCGGCGAGCGCGGCGGCGAGATCGCGATCGATCTCGATGACGGTCAGGCGGTCGACCCTTTCCAGCAGCGGCCGGGTCAGCGCGCCCAGCCCCGGCCCGATTTCGACGAGGCGCTCGCCCCGCTTCGGTGCGATCGCCTCGACAATGCGCTCGATGTAATGCGGATCGGCCAGGAAATGCTGGCCGAATCGTTTGCGCGGGCGATGCGAGGCTATCAGCGTCCCGCCGCACGGGCGCGTGAGGCCAGGTCGATCGCGAGGTCGACCGCCGCGAACAGCGAGCCGGGATCGGCGGCGCGAGCCAGCGCGCCTTCGGCGGCGAGATCGAGCGCGGTCCCGTGGTCGACCGAGGTGCGCACGATCGGCAAACCCAGCGTCACGTTGACGCCGTGGCCGAAGCTCGCGTGCTTGAGCACCGGCAGTCCCTGATCGTGATACATCGCGACGATGCAATCGTAGTCGCGCGCCTTGGCCGGAACGAAGATCGTGTCGGCCGGCAACGGGCCAGCGACGTCCAGCCCTTCGGCGCGCAGCGCCGTCAGGACCGGAGCGATGACGTCGATTTCCTCGCGGCCCAGATAGCCGCCTTCACCGGCGTGCGGATTGAGGCCGCAGACGCCGAGGCGCGGCTTGGCGATGCCGAATTTGCTCACGAGGTCGGCGACGGCGATACGCAGCGTCTGCGTCAGCGTTTCGCGCGTGATCGCCGCAGGAACGGCGGCGAGAGGCAGATGCGTGGTCGCGAGCGCGACGCGCAGCGACCCCCATGGCGCCGCGCCGACCAGCAGCATGACGACACCCGGTGCGCCAGTGCGCTGCGCGAGGAATTCGGTGTGCCCGGTGAAATGGATGCCGGCGTCGTTGATCACGCTTTTCTGCACCGGCGCGGTGACCATCGCCGCGAATTCGCCCGACAGGCAACCAGCCAGCGCGGCATCGAGCGAGGCGATCACCGTCCTGGCGTTGGCGGCATCGAGCCGGCCCGCCTGGACCGGGACCACCACGGGGAAATGCGCGACTTCGAGCGCGCCCGGCGTCGCGGCGCGGCCGCGCAGGTACGGCACCAGTCGCACGCCTGCGCCGAGCCTTCGCGCGCGCTCGCGCAGGAGCTC
>DASYJB010000183.1:0-3527 GCA_035996965.1 Casimicrobiaceae bacterium
CCGGTCGCGAATGCCGATTCGTCCGACGCCAGAAACACGACGACGGGTGCGATCTCCTCGGGCGTGGCGAGCCGTCCCATCGGCTGGCGCGCGATGAAGTTCTTGCGCGCTTCGACCGGATCGGGAAAGGCGTTGATGCGCTCGTGCAGCGACGGCGTGTCGACGGTGCCGGGCGCGATCGCGTTGCAGCGTATCCCCCGGGCGACGAAATCGGCCGCGACCGACTTGGTCAGCCCGACGACGGCGGCCTTGCTCGCGCCGTAGGCAAAGCGATTCGGAATGCCTTTGAGCGAGCCGGCGACCGAAGCCATGTTGATGATGCTGGCGCTTCCCCCAGTCTTGGCGCAATGCTCGAGCATCCTCGGCAGCGCACACTGGATCGTGATGTACATCGCGCGCACGTTCAGGTCGAAGCTGAATGCCCAGTCCTTCGGCGTGCAGTCGAGCACCGTGCCGTGATGGACGTAGCCGGCGCAATTGAACAGCACGTCGAGCGGCGGCAGCGCATCGATCGTCTGGCGCACGGCGTCGTCGTCGAGCACGTCCAGCACCCGGGTGCTGACGTTGGCAACACCGCGGTACTGCTCGAGCAGTTCCGGCTTGACGTCGGTCGCCCAGACGGAAGCGCCTTCCTTCGCCATGGCCAGCACCGCGGCGCGGCCGATGCCCTGTCCGGCGGCGGTGATCAGCGCCAATTTGCCCGCGAGTCGGTCGCTCAAGCGATGCCTTTCATCGTGTGTGGGCACATTTTAGCAAAGCGAACCGCAAAATTGGTAAGACCACTTGACCAAATCGGTGTATTTTGCTTAGCTACGATGTCTTGAAGCAACCCCTCGCCATCGCGCCAGCGAACACGGCGCGGCTTTCGACCATGCCCATCCAGAGTATCGAGCCCCGCCGGCTGTATCGGCAGATCGCCGACCAGATCCGCTCGCTTGTCCGGTCGGGCGAATACACGGCCGGGCAGCGGCTGCCCCCGGAGCGCGATCTGGCGCGGCAGCTCGGCGTGTCGAGACCGTCGGTGCGCGAGGCGTTGATCGCCCTGGAAGTCGAAGGGCTGGTCGAAGTGCGCATCGGCTCGGGCATTTACGTCCTCGGCGGCGGGAACGGCCACGACGGCGAGGTGCAGGCCGCGTCGGGACCGTTCGAGCTGCTGCGCGCGCGCTGGATCATCGAAGGCGAATGCGCGGCGCTGGCCGCCAAGTCGGCGAAAAAAGAGCATATCGCCGCGATCGAAGATGCGCTGCGAGAGATGCAGCGGATCATGGAGACCGACAAGGTGCAGCCGCTCGCGGCCGATCGGCTCTTTCACCTGCGCATCGCCGAAGCGACGGGCAACGGCGCGCTGGTGGCGGTGCTGAAAATGCTCTGGGAGGAACGGATGGGTCCGCTTTTCGCGCAGCTCGAGCATCACTACGACACGCCCGAGCTCTGGTTCGCCGCGTTGACCGAGCATCGCAACGTGCTGAAGGCGATCGTCGCGCGCAACCCCGATGAAGCCCGCACCGCGATGCAGAAGCATTTGAACAAGGCCTACAAGCGATTCAACACCGGCTGGGATGCGCGGCAATAGCCGCTCGACTGGCCCGACCAAGGAACGATCATGCTGACCTGCCGGATTCACGCCAAGGAAGACCTGCGCATCGAAGACATCGAGCTGCCGGAGGCCGGCCCCGGCCAGGTGCTGATCCGGCTTGGCGCCGGCGGCATCTGCGGCTCCGATCTCCACTACTATTACGAAGGCCGCAACGGCAGCTTCGTCGTTCGCGAGCCGCTGATCCCCGGGCACGAAGCCTCGGGTGTCGTCGCCAAGGTCGGCGCCGGCGTCACGCGCGTTAAGCCAGGCGACAAGATCGCCGTCAGCCCGTCGCATGCCTGCGGCCGATGCGACTACTGCCGCGAGGGTCGCGAGCAGCTCTGCCGCAATATGCGCTTTCTCGGGAGCGCTAGCCTCTACCCGCACGTGCAAGGCATGTTCAGCGAATATTTCGTGATGGGCGAGCGGCAATGCTATCCGGTGGCCGCCGACGTCTCGCTGGGCGAGATCGCGTTCGCCGAGCCTCTGGCGGTGGCGCTGCACGCCGTCAATCGCGGCCCGCAGCTGCTCGGCAAATCGGTGCTGATCACTGGCGCCGGGACGATAGGCTGCCTGACGGTGATCGCGGCGCGACTCGCCGGCGCCCGGCACATCGCGGTCTCGGACATTCTCGACCGGCCGTTGGCCACTGCGCGGGAAGTCGGCGCCGACCGGACGATCCGCGCCGACCGTGAGCCGGACGCGCTGGCGGCGCCGCAATACGATGTCGCCTTCGAGGTTTCGGGAAGCTTCGTTGCCCTGAAGGCCTGCGTCGCAGCCGCGAAGCGCGGCGGCACGATCGTCCAGGTCGGAACCATTCCGCACGAGCCGCTGCCGTTCGTCGTCAACGAGATCATGGCCAAGGAGCTGGACTTGAAGGGTGCGTTCCGCTGGGGAATCGAATTCGACTGGGCGGTCGATTACATTTCGTCGCGCCGCGTCGACGTCAAACCGCTGCTGTCGGGACAGTTCCCGCTGGAGGAAGCGGTGAAGGCGTTCGAGCTGGCGAAAGACAAGACCAGGAGCACCAAGGTCCAGGTCGTCGCCGCCTGAACGCTGTTTTATCCGCACCATAAAAACTGGAGGAGCACCATGCGTTGGATCGGCAAAATCACCTTGCTCGTCGCCCTCGTATGCATCGGCTCGGGAGCCGCGCTGGCGCAGACCAAGCTCAAATGGGCACATGTCTACGAGACCTCGGAGCCGTATCACAAGTGGTCGGTATGGGCGGCCGGCGAGATCGAGAAACGCACCGGCGGCCGCTATCACGTCGACGTGTTCCCGGCGTCAAGCCTCGGCAAGGAGTCCGACATCAATCAGGGACTCACGCTCGGCACGGTCGACATGATCATCTCGGGCTTGTCGTTCGCCGCGCGAACGATGCCGCGCATCGGCGTCGGCTATTACCCGTACACGTTCCGCGATGGCGAACACCTCGTAAAGTGGGCGGCGGGCCCGGCATTCAAGGAAATGACTGACGAATACCGCAACAAGACCGGCATCCAGATCACGGCGATGACCTATTACGGCGTGCGCAACTCGACGTCGAACAAGCCGTTCAAAAATTGCGCCGAAATGAAGGGCCTCAAGATGCGCGTGCCCGATGTGCCCGCCTATTTAGCGCTGCCGAAGGCGTGCGGGGCGAACCCGACGCCAATCGCGTTCGCCGAGGTTTACCTCGCGCTGCAGAACGGCACCGTCGACGCGCAGGAAAATCCGCTCACAACTATCGAGGCGAAGAAGTTCTTCGAGGTGCAGAAATACATTATCCTCACCGGCCACATCGTCGACTCGCTGGCGACACAGATCGCGCCGCATGTGTGGACGAAGCTCTCCGATGCCGACAAGCAGATCTTCATGACAGTCACGCGCGAAGCGGCGGGGAACGCAACCGCCGACATCACCAAGCGCGAGCGCGAGCTCGTCGACGAGTTCAAAAAGAAAGGCCTCA
>DASYJB010000184.1:0-38114 GCA_035996965.1 Casimicrobiaceae bacterium
CACGCGTTCTCAGCGGATTGCCGGTGCCGTCGGGCACGCAGTCTTCCGGCAGGATGACCGGCAGGTCGGCTTCCGGCACCGGCACGTCACCGCAGGCCTCGCAGTGCACGATCGGGATCGGCGTGCCCCAGTAGCGCTGGCGCGAGATGCCCCAGTCGCGCAGCCGCCACGTCACCTTCTTTTCGCCCAGCCCCATCGCCTCGAGGTCGGCGGCGATGGCGTCGACGGCGTGCTGATAGTCGAGCCCATCGTACTTGCCCGAATTGATGCAGCGGCCGCGCGTCTTGTCCGCGTACCAGGGCTGCCACGCGTCGGTCGAAAACGTCTCGCCGGCGACGGCGATCACCTGCCTGATCGGCAGCGCGTACTTTTTGGCAAACTCGAAATCGCGCTCGTCGTGCGCCGGAACGCCCATCACGGCGCCGTCGCCATAAGTCATCAGCACGTAGTTGCCGACCCAGACCGGGACGTTGTCGCCGGTCAGCGGATGCCGGACGAAGAGTCCGGTCGGTATGCCTTTTTTTTCCATCGTCGCGAGCTCGGCTTCGATCACCGTTCCGCGCTTGCATTCGGCGATGAACGAAGCCAGTCCGGGATTCGCCTTCGCTGCATGGTCCGCCAGCGGATGCTCGGGCGCGACCGCGCAGAAGGTCACGCCCATGATCGTGTCGGCTCGGGTCGTGAAGACGTACATCCGGCCGTCGCCTATTGGCTTGCCGTCGTCGCCGCGGATGTCATGCGTGAAAGCGAAGCGCACGCCTTCGCTCTTGCCGATCCAGTTCGCCTGCATCGTGCGCACGCGCTCCGGCCAACCATCCATCCGGTCGAGGTTGTCGAGCAGTTCGTCGGCGTAGTCGGTGATCCGCAGGTAGTACATCGGAATCTCGCGCCTTTCCACCGGCGCGTCGGAGCGCCAGCCGCGTCCGTCGATCACCTGCTCGTTGGCGAGCACCGTCTGGTCGACCGGGTCCCAGTTGACCACGCCGGTCTTCTTGTACGCGATGCCCTTTTCCAGCATCTTCAGGAACAACCACTGGTTCCAGCGATAGTATTCCGGCTTGCAGGTCGTGACCTCGCGCGACCAGTCGATCGCGAAACCGACTGCCTGCATCTGCTGCTTCATCGTCGCGATGTTGTCGTAGGTCCACTTCGCTGGCGGGACGCCGCTCTTGATCGCCGCGTTCTCGGCCGGCAGGCCGAACGCATCCCAGCCCATCGGCATCAGCGCGTTGTGGCCGTTCATGCGCAGATGCCGGTACATCATGTCGTTGATCGTGTAGTTGCGGACGTGCCCCATATGCAGGATGCCCGACGGATAGGGCAGCATCGACACGCAGTAGTACTTCGGTTTGGTCGGATCCTCGTCGACGCGATAGGCGTCCGTTTCGCGCCAGTGCGACTTGGCGCGGCTCTCGACGTCGGCGGGGCGGTAGGCTTGCATCGCGGTTGGGAAGCTTCGCCGGAATTATACCGGCACGCGGCTGTTAGCCCGTCAGCCCGGCAAGGGTCCGAACAAGGCGATGACTCCCATCAGCGCGAACAGCGCGGCCGCAATCCTGCGCACGAGCTTGAACGGAATGCGGCGCGCGCCAATGTTGCCCAGCAGCACCACCGGCACGTCGGCGATCAGCATGCCCAGCGTCGTGCCCGCGACGACCGCGGCAACGTTGCCGAATTGCGCGGCCAGCACGGCGGTGGCGATTTGTGTCTTGTCGCCCATTTCGGCCACGAAGAACGCGCCTGCCGTGAGCGCGAACGCACCGAGGTTGCTGGTGGCGACCTTGGCTGTGTCGTCGGCTTCATCGGCTTTCAACGCCCACAAGGCGACGCCGAAGAACGATGCCGCGACCAGCCAGCGCAGCCATTGCGCGGGCAGTGCGTGCCGCACCCAATCGCCGACCAGGGCGGCGAGCGTATGGTTGGCCAGCGTCGCCACCAGGATGCCGAAAACGATCGGCACCGGCCGGCGCAGGCGCACGGCGAGCATCAAGGCCAGCAGCTGGGTCTTGTCGCCGATTTCGCCGACGGCAACGACAACGATCGAAGCGAGGAGCGCTTCCATGGATGGCAGGATTTTGAGAAACCGGTGGCCGACAGGGCCATCGGTCGGACGGGAGCGCCCGCTCGCCGCCTCGCGAGGCAGGCGCAGCGTCCAATGCGGGCGCGACTGCTAAAATTGTACTGTATCCGGAACCGGCCGGCGTGATTGCGGCCCAATGCGGACATTTTGCCCATGCCAAGCCCACGACTTCTCGTTAACCTGATCGCAGCCGCGCTGGTCGCTGCCGCGGCCGCGATCGCGCACGCCGCTCCGGTGCGGACCGCGCATGTCGAGGCGGAACTGGTGTCCGAGCGCAGCGCGCTCGTTCCCGGCGAGCCGTTGACGGTGGCCCTGCGGCTGGCGATGGACCGCGGCTGGCACACCTATTGGCAAAATCCCGGAGATTCCGGACTGCCGACGACGCTCGCCTGGAAGCTCCCCGCGCCGCTGCATGCCGGACCCATACAGTGGCCGGCGCCGCAAGTCCTGCCCGTCGGTCCGCTGATTAATTACGGCTACGAAGGCGAAGTGCTGCTGTTGACCGATATCGCGACCACCGGCGAGTTCGCCGGAGCGCAGACGGTCACACTGGCAGCGCGCGCCGATTGGCTGGTGTGCAAGGAAGTCTGCATTCCCGAAGGCGCGGATCTGACGCTGATCCTGCCGGTCGCGCCGAAGGGCGGCGCGGCCGCGCCGACCGATGCGCGGTGGAGCCCCGCGATCGCCAGGACGCGCGCGTCGTTTCCGCGCGCGCTTGGCGGCTGGAACGCCAGCGCGACCGCGCGCGGCTCCGTCGTCGATCTGGTTTTGACGCCGTCGCCCGGCGCGCCGGCGCCGGCGGACATCGGCAAGCTGCGTTTCTTCGCGTACAACGCCGGCCAGATCGAACCGAGCGGTGCACAGCAGCTTTCGCGCGACGGCGCGCGCTGGACGCTTGCGCTGCCGGTCGCGGTGCAGCGGGTCGGCGAATTCACGCGCCTGGCCGGCGTGCTCGAATCGACGGGCGGACTCGGCGGCAACGAGCGCGCCGTTGAGGTCGATGTCCCGCTTGCCGGAACGGTGGTCGCGGCTGTCGCACCCGCGGAAGCCTCGGTGCAAGTGCTGCCGCTCGCGCCCGCGGAGAGCGCGCTGTCGCTGGGCGCCGCGATCGTCCTGGCCCTGCTCGGCGGCGTGCTGCTGAATCTGATGCCCTGCGTGTTCCCGGTGCTGTCGCTGAAAGTTCTGGGTTTCGCCGCGCACGGCGGCGATCGCGCAACGATGCGCAAGCATGGTCTTGCATTCGCGGCGGGAGTCGTCGTTTCGTTCTGGCTGCTCGCTGCCGCGCTCGTTGCGCTGCGCGCGGCCGGAACGCAGCTAGGCTGGGGCTTCCAGCTGCAGTCGCCAGTGGTCGTCGCCGGTCTTGCGCTGCTGTTCTTCGTGCTCGCGCTGAATCTGTCGGGCCTGTTCGAGATTCGCCTGTTGCTGCCGTCGTCCCTCGCAGGCTGGAACGCAAAGAACCCGTACGTCAACGATGCCTTGTCGGGCGTGCTCGCCGTCGTCATTGCCTCGCCCTGCTCGGCGCCGTTCATGGGCGCCGCACTCGGTTACGCGCTGACGAGCTCGATCGCGTCGACATGGATCGTCTTTACGATGCTCGGTGTCGGCATGGCACTGCCGTATCTGGCGCTCGCGTATTTCCCGGCATGGCGCTCAAAGCTGCCGAAACCGGGGGCGTGGATGCGGCGCCTGAGGCAGCTGCTCGCATTTCCGCTGTACGCGACGGTGATCTGGCTGGCCTGGGTGTTGGGCGCGCAACTCGACAACGACGCGGTCGCACGACTTGCCGCGACCTTGTTGATGGTCGCGCTGGCGCTCTGGGCCTGGCAGACGATGCGCACCGGCGGCGCGCGCGCCTGGGGTGCTGCGGCGATCGCAAGCCTTGCGGCCGCAATGATCGTCGGCTGGCCGGTGGCCGCAGGTGTTGCAAGCGAGGGCGCGAAGCCAGCGGTCGCCGCGTCGGAGCCGTGGCAGGACTACACGCCGCAGCGCGTTGCGCAGCTCGTTGCCGCGGGCCAGCCGGTGTTCGTCGATTTCACCGCCGCGTGGTGCGTCACCTGCCAGGTCAACAAGCGTCTGGTCCTGAACACCGATGCCGTGCGCCAGGCGTTCGCTCAAGGCAACGTCGCGCTGGTGCGCGCCGACTGGACGCGCCGCGATCCGGTGATCGGCGCCGCGCTTGCCGCGCTGGGACGCGACGGCGTGCCGGTTTACGTCCTGTACCGGCCGGATAAAGCGCCGCTGCTGTTGTCGGAGCTCCTGAGCAAGCAGGAAGTGCTGGCCGCGATCGGCACGCTGCATTCGAGCTAGCATCCTCGTTCGCATCGCGGCTAACCTCAACGCGGGCACGTCGATGAATGCAGGCACCACCATCGAAGCGACCTTCTGCTTCGTCGACATCGCCGGCTACACAGCTCTGACCGATACCCATGGCGAGCATGCGGCGGCGGATCTTGTCGACGAGTTCGGCGCATTGGTTCGAGCTTCGGTCGAACCCTCCGGTCGATTGCAGTCGCTGACAGGGGACTGCGCGTTCCTCGTGTTTCCCGACCCGCTGGTCGCCAAGGATGCGCTGTCGGGACTCTACACGGCGATCGCCGATCGCCGGAACTTCCCGGTGGTTCGCGCCGGCATGCATCATGGCGCCGCGTTGCTCAGGGAAGATCGCCATTTTGGCTCGACGGTGAATCTCGCGGCGCGGGTCGCTGCGCAAGCCACCGGCGGCCAGATCCTGTGCACCAGACAGGTTGCCGACGCGCTGATCGAGGCGCAAGCCCCGGATGTCGAAATCGAGCATCAGGGCTCGTTTTCGCTGAAAAACCTGCCGCATCCGGTCGATCTGTATGAAGTCATTCTGTCCGGTTGCGCGCGAGAATATGCGATCGATCCTGTCTGCAAGATGCAGGTCGACAAGCGTCGGGCGGCCGGCGACCTCCATTTCGACAAGCGAACCTACTGGTTCTGTTCGCTGGCCTGCGTCGAGCGATTCGCCAGGCAGCCTTTGTCATACGTGCCGATGGAAAAATAGTGACGCCGAACGGGCAAGTGACGAGCGAGAGCGTCGTCGTCATCGACGCGGCATCGCGGCTTGACGGGCAGGGCCCGGCGGCTTATTGTGGAACCCCGTTCCGCTTTGCTCGCCTTCGCAGTGATCTATTCCCCCGCGCAGCGCTGCTTCGAAATCGTCGAGTTACTCGCTGCCGACGCGGCCGGGCTGCCGCTGACCGGCATTGCGCGTGCGCTGGCCCTGCCCAAGAGCGCCGCGCATCGGTTGCTGCTTATTCTGGTCGAGCGCGGTTACGTGCGCCAGGACGCGACCACGCAACAGTATCGGCTGACGTTCAAGCTCGCCACCCTCGGTTTTCGCTTTCTGTCGGGAACGACCCTGCCGGATATCGCGCAACCTGTGCTCGATCGAATCGCGCAGGCGAGTGGCGATCTCGCGCGTCTGGCCGTCGTCGACGGCGACGGCATGCGCTGGGTGGCCAAGGCTCAGGGCGCGCAGTCGGGTCTGCGCTACGATCCTGAAATGGGTTATGAAGTGGCGTTGAATGCGACCGCGGTCGCGCGGCTGTGGCTGGTGACGCTGCCCGAGAAAGAAGCGATTGCCATTCTCGAGCGCTACGCCAGGCGGACCAAGCGCGCCAAGGGCCCGAATGCGCCGAAGTCGATGGCGGCGCTGGTCGCGAGGATGCGCGAAACGCGCCGCCGCGCCTATGCGGAAGCGATCGAGGAAGGTGCGCCCGGCGTGGCCGCAGTCGCCGCGCCTATCCGCGCGCGCGCCGAGGCGGATGCACCCGTTGTCGGCACGGTAAGCATCGCCGGCCCGATCAGTCGCCTGACTCCCGCGCGGCGGCCAATGCTCGGCCGGATGTGCGTCGACGCCGCGGGCGAGCTCGGCGCTTTGTGGCCGGTGCGGGAATTCCAGCGCGCGAGCGTGCGCGAAGAGGTCGAAAACGATGCCCGCGTCGCGTGATTCGAACCTGAGCGGCCTGCCGGCCGACGTGCTTCGGCACGGCGACACCGGCACCGATTTTCCGCCGCGCTACGACGGCCCCAAATCGCTGTCGCAGGCGTTGACGCAATTGACGCGCGGCGACGAGGCATTCACCCGCGACGGGCCGCGCGCCGACGTCGAATACCGAGACCTGGGCTGGGCCGCGGCGTCCGGCGGCGCGATCGGCGCCAAGCATATCCGCGCGATCCGGCCGTTCGACGCCGAGACGGGATGGCATTGGCACGACATGACCGGCCATTTCATCTACGTGCTCAAGGGGTGGCTGAAGTTTCGTTACGCGGACGTCGCCGACGTGGTGATGGTCGCCGCTGGCTCGTCGCTTTCGCAGCCCGCCGGCGTCGCGCACAATGTCATCGGACGCTCCGACGACCTCGAATTGATCGAGATCAATCTACCCGCCGCTTACGGTACCTGGGAGCTCGGTGGCGCCTCCGGCGCCGGAGCGCACAAATGAGCTCGGACGCGTTGACCGCGGCGCGGCCGCCGGCCGCCAATCGCTCGCGTGCGCTGGGCGGGTGGCTCCGCCGCCGCGTCGGCGCACTGCTGGTATTCGCCGCGCTGTTTCTGCTCTGGGAATTCGCCGTGCACCTGTTCGGGATCAAGGAATATCTGCTGCCGCCGCCATCGAAAGTCTGGACCGAGTTTCTCAAGCGCTACACGGTCGTGATGCCAAGCGCCTGGGTGACGCTGCAGGAAATCGTCGCCGGCTACCTGCTCGCCGTCGTCGTCAGCATTCCGCTCGCACTGGCGGTCGCGTATTCGCGCTTCATGGAGCAGGCCGTCTATCCGGTGATCGTGTTCCTGCAGATCATTCCCAAGATCGCAATCGCGCCGTTGTTCATCATCTGGTTCGGCTTCGGCTTCACGCCGAAGCTGCTGCTGGTATTCCTCCTGTCGTTCTTCCCGATCGTCGTGTCGAGCCTCGCCGGTTTCAAGTCCGCCGACCGCGACGTGATGGATTTCGCGCGCACGACGGGCGCGTCCGCGTGGCGGCTGTTCTTCAAGATTCGCCTGCCGCAGGCGCTGCCGCACATCTTCACCGGCCTGAAGGTCGGCGCGGCGCTCGCCGCCACCGCGGCGGTCGTCGCCGAATTCGTCGCGTCCGACAAGGGACTGGGCTACCTGCTGCTTCAGTACAACGGCAATATCGACACCCCGATGGTGTTCGCGACTATCGTCCTGCTGTCGCTGCTCGGGCTCGCCGTTTATTATGCCGTCGAGATCATCGAGCGGCTGGCGATACCTTGGCATGTGTCGCAGCAGCAAACCGCGGCCGATGCCACGATGTGACTACGGCAACCGATTCTTCGCGCGGAACAAGCCGGTCGAATGCCGCGCAACAACCTGGAGGAGCAACATGAAGGCGTTCCGATATTTCGTTTTTGCTGCGGCGCTGGTCGCACTGGCGGTCTCTTCCGCGGCCGCCATTGCCGCCGACGCGGTGTCGTTTCGCCTGAACTGGTATCTGGGCGGGCTCCACGCGCCGTTCTACTACGGCAAGGAGCGAGGCTTCTACGCGGCCGAGGGCATCGACCTGACGATCAACGAGGGCCGCGGCTCGGTGGCGACGGTGCAAGGCGTTGCTGCCGGCGCCGATACCTTCGGCCTCGCCGATTCGAGCAGCGTGATACTGACGGCGTCGAAGGGCGCCGACATCAAGTCGGTGATGTCGGTGCTGAACTCGACCGGCTACTCGGTCGTTTCGCTGGCCGAGACCGGAATCAAAACCCCGAAGGACCTGGAAGGCAAGCGGCTTGCCGTGACGCCAGGCGATCCGCTGGGTCAACTGTTCCTGGCGCTCGCCGCGCATAACAAGCTCGACATGTCCACGATCACTCTGATCCAGGTCGATCCCGCGGCGAAAGTCGTCAGCGTTCTGGAAAAGCGCGCCGACGGCCTGCTGGGCGGCGCCGACGACCAGTACTTCCTGATCAAGCAGCGCGGAATCCAGCCCGCGGCGCTGCGTTACGCCGATTACGGCGCCAACATCGTCGGCATGACCATCGTCACCAAGACCGACCTGATCAAGTCGAATCCCGACCTCGTGCGGCGCTTTGTCCGCGCAACGGTCAAGTCGTGGGAAGAGGCGAAAAAGAATCCGGGCGCGGCGGTCGATGCCGCGTTGAAGGTCAAGCCGGACCTGAATCGCCAGTCGCAGCTCGAGCAGCTGATGGTCGACATCGAATTGCTCGACTCGGCCAACTCCAAGGGCAGGATAGGCTGGGGCGCGCAAGCCGACTGGGACCAGACGCTGGCGCTGCTTAAGCAATACCGCGAGCTGAAGACCGATCAGACCTGGACGGCATTCCACACCAACGAGTTCCTGCCGAAGTGAATCTGCGCGTCGCCTACGACAAGTCGCGCGACGCCGCGCCGGGCGCGGTCGCGCGCGCAGCGCGGCCGTATGTCGAGCTGCGCCGTGCGGGCAAGACGTTTAGTCGCGCCCGCACGTCGACCCTGGCGCTGGATCCGATCGACCTCGCCGTCGGCGAAGGCGAATTTCTGGCTATCGTCGGGCCATCCGGTTGCGGCAAGAGCACGCTGCTGCGCATGGTCGCGGGGCTGCATCCGGCGACGACCGGCGAAGTGCGAGTCGCCGACCGCGTGGTCGCCGGCCCGCAGACCAACCTGGGCATCGTGTTTCAGAGCCCGGTGCTGCTCGACTGGCGGACCGCGCTGGACAACGTGCTGATGCAGGTCGAGCTGCGCGGCGAGAATCCGCGTGGGTATCGCGAGCGAGCGATCGCGCTGCTCCGGCAAGTGGGCCTGGGCGAGTTCATCGATCGCTATCCGTACGAGCTGTCGGGCGGCATGCGGCAGCGCGTGGCGATCGCGCGGGCGCTGATCCACGACGCTCCTTTGCTGCTGATGGACGAGCCGTTCGGCGCGCTGGACGCATTGACGCGCGAGCAGATGCGGCTCGATCTCGAGGCACTGTGGCTGGCGACGCGCAAGACCGTGATTTTCATCACCCACTCGATCGACGAGGCCGTGCTGCTCGCCGACCGGGTGGTCGTCATGTCGCCACGGCCGGGGAAGGTCGAGCGCATCATGGACATTGGGCTCGCGCGGCCGCGCGGACTCAACGCGCGCCGCGAGCCGGCGTTCACCGAGGCGGCGGACGCGATCACCGGAATCTTTCTCGCGCGCGGCGTGCTGCACGGCGCGACGCCGATCGGCGGCGTTGCGAGCGCTGAACCCGATCGAGGGGCACGGGCATGACATTCACGCTTCAGGGCATCGTCGCGGCGCCGTTTCTGCCGATGCGGCCCGACTACGCGATCGACTGGAACGCGCTCGACTCCTATATACGCTGGATCGCCGGGCAGCAACCGGCGGCGATCGCAATGAACATGGACGCGAGCGAAGGACCGTCTCTGACGCGCGACGAGCAGGTCGAAGTCCTGCGCGTGTGCCGCGAATCGATCGGCGGAAAGCTGCCGCTGTTCTCGGGGCTGATCGCGGCATCGACCGCCGATGCCGTGAGCTGGGGCAACGAGTTGAAGCGTGCCGGCGCGCAAGGCCTGGCCGTATTCCCGCCGTTTCCGGTGTTTCTTGGCAATCCGGTGCCGACCGAGATGATCTACCGCTACCACAAGGCGATCGGCGACGGCGTCGGCCTGCCTCTGATCGCGTTCCAGTTTCCGAAGGCCTGGGGACCGGATTTCCCGCCCGATTGCCTGCGCGAGCTGGTGAAAATTCGCGAGCTCGTCGGCTTGAAGGAAGCCTCGTTCGACACGACCAAGACGATCGAGACGATCGCGACGGCCAGGACCTTGCCGCGAAAGCTCGGCATCATGACCGGCAGCGACACCTTCATCCTGGAGGCGATGATCATGGGTTGCGATGGCGCGCTGATCGGCTTCGCCGGCACGGCGACCGCCGAGTTGGTGGCGATGCATCGCGCGGTCGTCGCGCGGGATTTCGACGCGGCGTTCGCGATCTGGGAGCGCCTGGGGCCCTTGGCACGATTCTGCTGGCGCGCGCCGATCCGCGACTATCGCCCGCGCATGAAGGAAGTGCTGAAACTTCAGGGGCTGATTCCGCACGCGGCCGTGCGCCCGCCGCAGCTCGGGGTCGACGACGCCGAACGCGCCGAGTTGCGCCGCCTCGCCGAAGGCGCCGGCCTGATCGACCGCACCGCCATGCGTGCGGTCGGCGACTGAAGCGCGCCGTTTCGCCCGCTGCCGTGCACCGCTAGCAATGGAGTCGGCAATGCCTACGATTTTCGCTAACGCCCGCGTGCTCGACGGCAGCGGAGCCAAGCCCTACGCCGGCGACGTCGTCGTCGACGGCAACACGATCGTCGAGGTGATCCCGGCAGGTCAGCGACGGGGGCCGCCGGGCGCGAATGTCGTCGACTGCGGCGGCGCGACGCTGATGCCGGGACTGATCGAGCCGCATGCGCACCTGAGCTTCGTCGACCAGGCGACGCCGCATGCCTTTTCCTCGCTGCCGGTCGAAGAGCACCTGCTGCTGTCATTGAAGCACGCGAAGCTCTACCTCGATCAGGGATTCACCGCAGCGTTCAGCGCCGCGGCGACCAAGCCGCGGCTCGACGTCGTCGTGCGCAACGCGATCCGGTCGGGCGAATATCCGGGACCGCGGCTGCTGGCGGCGAGCGTGCAGCTGACAGTCACCGGAGGCGTCGGCGATCTGCGGCAGCTTCATCTTGATCCGGGCGAGGCGATGTATACGCTGCCCTGCGACGGTCCGGCCGAATTCCGGCGCGCGGCGCGCGAAGCCTGCCGCGAGGGCGTCGACGTGCTGAAGATCGTGCCGTCGGGCGACACGTCGACGCCGGCGACTCCTTCGGCGCGCACGCTGATGTCCGACGACGAAGTTGCCGCGGTATGCGAAGTCGCGCGACAGCAGGACCGCCGCGTCGCCGCGCATGCGCGAAGCGCCGAGTCGATCAAGATGTGCGTGCGGCACGGCGTCGACGTGATCTACCACGCGACTTACGCGGACGAGGAGGCGAAGGACCTGCTGGAAAAGCACAAGGACCGCTTGTTCGTAGCGCCCGCGCTGTCGGTCACCTGGACGCGCCTGCACGAATCGGGCAACTACGGGCTGCCATCGAGCGACGCGATCAAGGCGCGCGTTTCGCGCGACCTGGACCTCACCGTCGAATGCATGAAGGACCTGCACCGCCGCGGCGTTCGCGTGCTCCCGGGCGGCGACTACGGCTTCATGTGGAATCCGCATGGCAACAACGCGCGCGATCTCGTCTACTTCACCGACCTCCTGGGCTTCACGCCGATGGAGGCGATCGTCGCCGCGACCCGGCTCGGAGGCCAGATCATGGGCATGCCCGAATCTCTGGGACAGGTGCGGAAGGGTTTTCTCGCCGACCTGCTGCTGGTCGACGGCGATCCGCTGGCCGATGTGCGCATCCTGCAGGATCGCGACCGGCTGCTGGCGATCATGCAGAACGGCGTCTTCCACAAGCCGCCGCCGCCCGACCGCGCGCAGCAGCGACGCGTCGCGGCATAGCGTCCGGACGAAAGAAACATCGGCGATGGATTACGGCATTCGCGGCAAGAAGGCGATCGTTTGCGCAGCCAGCCAGGGCCTGGGCCGAGGTTGTGCGATCGCACTGGCGCGCGAGGGCGTCGACCTCACCATTAACGCGCGAACCGCGACGACGCTCGAAGCGGTGGCGGAGGCGATCCGGCGCGAGACCGGCGTGTCGGTCGTGGCGGTGGCCGCCGATATCACCACCGCGGCCGGCCGCGCCGCAGTCCTGGCCGCCTGCCCGGAACCGGACATCCTGGTCAACAACGCCGGCGGCCCGCCGATCGGCGACTTTCGCGACTGGGACGAGGCCGCGTGGATCGCCGCGGTCAACAACAACATGATCACGCCTATCATGCTGATTCGCGCGGTCGTCGACGGCATGATCGCGCGCGGCTTCGGCCGCGTCGTCAACATAACGTCCCGCTCGGTCAAGGCGCCGCTCGCGCATCTGGGGCTGTCCAACGGTGCGCGCGCGGGGCTCACCGGATTTGTCGCGGGACTCGCCCGGCAGGTCGCGAAGCACAACGTCGTCATCAATAATCTTCTGCCCGGACCGTTCGCTACCGACCGCCAGATCGATGGCCTGCGCAAGCTGTCGGCGAAGGCCGGGCAGGACTACGACAGCTTCGCCAAAGCGCGCATGGCCGAAGTGCCCGCGGGACGATTCGGCACCCCCGACGAATTCGGCCGCGCCTGCGCCTTCCTGTGCAGCGTCGATGCGGGATTCATCGTCGGCCAGAATCTGCTGATCGACGGCGGCGCGGTCAACGCCACGCTGTAGACGTTCCGGCGCGGGCACGCCGACCGCCGGCGCATGCTTGCGATGCGATGGGGCGAACGGCCGCGGTTACGGCGCCTTCGAGCGCGCGTGCTGCAACTGATAAATCGAGGTATCGATACAAGGTGACGATCCGCCCAGTAGCGCGCGCACATCGGCCGCCAGCGACTCGCCGGCCTCGCGGACATCCGTTTCCGACGTTCCCTCGATCAGCACTATGCAGCCCGGGATCGCGGTAGCATCCGCCCTCGCTTTTTTTTCCGCGGTCTCGATCCGGCTGATCGTTTCATCGGCCACGCACAGGTGCACGCCGGCGATCCCTTTGCGCTCGACCAGCGGCGGCAACAGCCGCGCGCGCAGCGTCTCGACAGTGACGCCACGATCGGCCGCGGCGAGCTCGAAGCGCTGCGTCAGCATGAATCCGCCCTGGCCGACGCCGTCGCTGTACGCGACGCGGCAGATCGAGCGCGAGACGCGGCGAAACGAGGGTACGATGCGGCGCGTCCAGTCGGTCGGGTCGTTCAGCCTGTCGAGATACGCGCTGCCACCCAGCACTTCGGCGCTTTCGGCTTCGTACAGATTGAAATACGCGGGCGCGCCGGCGACCGCGATGTAGCGCCTGCCGCGCAGGAAGCCGGGTATGCCGACGCGCTCGGGCATGTGCTCGCGGTTGTGCCACTGATAGAACTCGTCGGTGGCCTCCGGCGTGAGATCGTGCCAGATGCAGACCGCGCCCGATCCGGCCAGGCTCACGATTTATCCCGCAGCAGAGAACTGAACATTCAGCGTTCCCAAATCGCCATAGCGAACGACCAGGTCGGTCTCCAGTGGAACGTCGACGACGCCGCAATACGAGCCGGTCGTGACGATCTGGCCCGCCTTCAGCGATACGCCTTCGCCATAGCCGCCGGCGGCGAGAAAATTCGCCAGCCAGTAGAGCGGCCGCAGCGGATGTCCGTCCGGATGCCTGCCCTCGCGGGTTATCAGCGTTCCGTCGGCGCCGTCGATGACGATGGCGAAAGAGTCGAGTGAAAGCCCGTACGGATTGGATAACACCGGTCCGACAAACAGTCCCTGGTTGGCGATGCTGTCGGCCAGCAGCTCGGGAAACGTGACCGCCGCCGGATCGACATAGCGCGGTCCCATCAGCTCGAGAACCAGCCTCGCTTCACCGATCGCCGCGCGCACGTCGGCCTCGTCGTACGGCGTCGCGCGCATCGGCAGATCGCGCGCGAGCACGAAGGCTATCTCGGGCTCGATGCGCGCCTTGCCGGCGATCGGCACGATCGGGCAGGGCGACACGCGGACGATCGTCGGCACGAAAATCGGCGCTGCGGCGATCTTTCGCTCCGGTGTCGGCACCGAGCATTTCCAGCCGCCGATCGCCAGATCGAGGATTTCCCCGACACGGCGCTGGATCGCGAGGCCCGCGTCGGCGTCCGCGGGGCGGCACGAGGTGGGCAGTCTGTCGCCGGGCCGGCGCGCGGTGCGCGCAGCGACCAGCTGCCGCGCGGCGGCGTCGATCGTTCGTGCGTCCATCGGGGGATCTTTCGCTTGGGTCCTGCGTTTTGTGCGCCGACGAGGGCTTGGCGCCTCCCATCGTATAATTGCGCTCACAGCGCCTGTCAACCCGGCGTCCCGCCGGGTAGTGGGTCCGACCCATTACCTCCCGCCGCTTGGCCGATCACGCGCATCCCTCGCTCGCGGTGCCTCCATGGTCAGATACGATTTTACCGGCCGCACGGCCATCATCACCGGCGGCGCCGGAGGTTTCGGACGCGCGATCGCGGCGCGCCTGCATGCATCGGGGGCAGCGATCGCGCTGTGGGACCGCGACGCTGCCGGCGTCGCGGCGGCCGCGCAGCTGCTGGGCGAGCGTGCTCTCGGGCTTGCTGTCGACACGACCGACGAAGCCGCCGTCACCGCCGCCGCCAAGGCGGTTCTGAAGCGCTTCGACCGCATCGATTTCCTGATCAATAACGCCGGGATCCTGGGCCCGGTGTCCAACACCTGGGAGCACAGCACCGACGATTTTCGCCGCGTACTCGACATCAACCTCACAGGAACATTCATCTGCTGCCGGGTCATCGTGCCGCTGCTGCTAGCCAATACGCCGGACCCGAGAACCGGCCAGCGCGGGCACATCGTCAATGTCTCGTCGATCCAGGCCAAGGAGGGAATGCCGCGCGCTGCCGCCTACGCGGCGTCGAAGGCGGGCATCGTCTCGCTGACCAAGACGCTCGGCAAGGAGCTCGCCGAGTCGGGCATCCCGGTGAATGCGGTGACGCCGGCGATCGTGGCCACAGCGATGGCCGAGGGCATATCGGCCGAGCGCGAGAAGGAGATCGTCGCACGCATTCCGATGCGGCGCTTCGGCACCGTCGAAGAGATCGCCGCGCAGATCGCGTGGCTTTGCTCGGAGGACTGCTCGTTTGCGACCGGTGCAGTGTTCGATCTTTCCGGCGGACGAGCGACCTACTAAGTGTCCTGTTCCGTAAGGTGCGCCCGACCCTGACGCATCAAAGAATGTATTGCGACAGGTTGTCGTCCTTGACGATCCCGGCGAGGCGCTCGTCCACGTAGGCGGCATCGATGGTGATCGTGCGGCCGTCGAGCTTGGCGGCGCTGAATGAGACCTCGTCCAGCAGCCGCTCCATCACCGTGTATAGCCGCCGTGCGCCGATGTTCTCCTGTTTTTCGTTGACCGCGTAGGCGATTTCGGCGAGCCGACGGATGCCGTCCGGCTGGAAATCGAGATCGACGTGCTCAGTGGCGAGCAGCGCCTGATACTGGCGCGTCAGGCAGGCGTCGGTCGCGGTCAGGATCTGCTCGAAATCGTCGACCGACAGCGATGCGAGCTCGACGCGGATCGGAAAACGCCCTTGCAGCTCGGGGATCAGGTCCGACGGCTTGGACAGATGAAATGCGCCGCTGGCGATGAACAGGATGTGGTCGGTCTTGATCATCCCGTATTTGGTCGCGACCGTCGTGCCCTCGACCAGCGGCAAGAGATCGCGCTGGACGCCCTGCCGCGACACGTCGGCGCCATGCATTTCCTGGCGGCTGGCGATCTTGTCGATCTCGTCGAGGAAGACGATGCCGTTCTGCTCGACGTTGTTGAGCGCCTTGGTCTTGAGCTCGTCGTCGTTGATCAGCTTGCTCGCCTCCTCGTCGATCAGCGCCTTCAGCGCCTCGCCGACACTCATTTTCTTGAGCTTGCGCTTGCCGCCGGACATCTGCTGGAACATGCCCTGGATCTGGCTGGTCAGGTCTTCCATGCCGGGCGGCGCAAGAATCTCCATCTGCGTCGGCAGCGCCGCCAGCTCGACTTCGACTTCCTTGTCGTCGAGCTTGCCTTCGCGCAGCATCTTGCGGAATTTCTGCCGCGCGGCCGAATCGGTCGGCTGCATGTCGTCGAAGTTCACTTCGCGCGCCGGCGGCAGCAGCGCATCGAGTACGCGCTCCTCGGCAGCGTCCGCGGCGCGATCGCGAACCTTGCGCGCTTCCGACTCGCGCGTCTGCTTGATCGCCGTCTCGGCGAGATCGCGGATGATCGTGTCGACGTCGCGGCCGACGTAGCCCACTTCGGTGAACTTGGTCGCCTCGACCTTGATGAACGGGGCGTCGGCGAGCTTCGCCAGTCGGCGGGCGATCTCGGTCTTGCCGACACCGGTCGGTCCGATCATCAGGATGTTCTTCGGCGTGATCTCCTGCCGCAGCGGATCGGCGACCTGCTGGCGCCGCCAGCGATTGCGCAGCGCGATGGCGACAGCGCGCTTGGCCGCGTCCTGGCCAACGATGTGCTTGTTCAGCTCGTGTACGATTTCCTGCGGGGTCATCGACGACATGGCGGGGGCTCGCAAGCAACTCGCAAAAAGAAACGGCCGCCCACTTGGGGCGGCCGCATCATTTTACCCGTTTCAGCGCACGACGCTGTCGTCGGGCCGTTACCTCCTCAGGGTGCGAGGAGAACCGCGCAATGTCCGGGCTGAGCCGGTCCGGCGGCGATCGCGCCGCCGCGCGGGATGCACTGGTCGGGCGGCAGCGGAACGCCTTTCTCGACCTGGAGAACGAGGAGGTCGAACGCGCGCTGCGCATGGGGCTCGATCAGTTCGAGTTGCGGGAACGTGTCCTGGTAGGTCTCGATGTGATTGCCGTTCTGGACTTCATAGAGGCGATACGCGGCAGCGTGCGAATCGTGGTGCCCGTCTTCGCCGTCCCCGTCGCCGTCAAGCTCGCTGGCGACTTTGCGCGCGTACGCGCGCGCGTGGTGGTCGATTGGCAGCAGCGCATCCATCGTGCCGGCCACAGTGATTAGCGGACGCTGGATCTTTCCCGTCGTGGCGAAGGCCTCCATGTTGTCTCCCACGTCGGAAACCGACAGCCGGCTGATGTAATTATAAGTGCCGGTGCCGCTACCATAGGTGTCATATCCCGGGTCGAGGCGCTTCTGCCACTGGCACTGCGTGACTTCCCAGAACGACGTCCAGTAATTTTTCCACATCGAGTTGGGGCCGGCGACGATGTCCGGCGGATAACCGGCCGCGACGATGTTCTTCGCCGCAGTGCTGGTCGGGCTGAAGCCCGATGCAAAGTAGTCGTCGTAGTTGAGGATCGCGGGCGGCAAATCGGTAAGGAGGTTCGGCGCGTGCTCATCGACGAACGTGCCTTCCCAGTCGACGCCGCCGTCGAACAGCTTGGGCGCAAGCTCAACCGCGCGGCGCACCTGGTAGCCGCCGTTGGAGGTGCCGACCGCGTACGTGTAGGTCGGCCACTTGCCGTAGCTGGCCTTCACGCCGGTCCGCGCCAGCTGCGCCGCCTGGATCATGAAATCGGCCCAGCGCGTGAATTGCTGCGCCGGGTCGTTGTCGTAGAAATGAGCGTAGAGAGGAGAAGCCGGATTGAGCCTGCAACCCAGTGGGTCTGCGGCAGTGGTTAAGTAGAGGTTGAGCACGCCCTTGTTCTGCGACGCATAGGCATAGCCTTGTTGCACGACGTAGTCGCTCCAGGCGAAGTCGCCGTTGAACTCGCTGCGCGTGCCGGATGCGCCGGCGACGACCAGCCGTCCGTTCCAGTTGTCGGGCAGACGCAGCAGGAATCGTCCCTGCCCGGTGGGGTCCGAAGCGATGCGCGCGTTGATCTGCACGCCGGGGACTACGGTGGTGATAGGGGTGCGCTTGCCCGCGCTAGGCGCGATCACACCGCGATCGGTCGTCGGAGTGAATGCAAACGCGGGCAGCCCGGGCAACGAATTGTTCGCAGGAGTCGTGTTCGGATTGTTGGTCGTTAAATCGGTGCTGACGAAACAATTCGCGTCGGCGAGTTGTTTGCCGAAAGCCTTGAGCAACTGATCGCACCGGCTGTCCGCAGCGGCCGACAACGGAATCAGGAGTGCCAGCGTAAACAGGGTGCAGCTTCGAAAAAACATTGTTTCCTCCGAATTGAAAAAGCGAGTGACAGACCGGGCGATTGGGCCGCGATATGACCAGGGCGGACCGGATGGCTCGGCGTAGCGCCTGGCAAGCAAGTCTTTCGCCGATCAGCGCTCGGACCGCAACTTCGTATCCGGCCCGGGTTGAAGTGTAACGCATCGCCGGGCCGATTCGATAGCATGCGATCGGCTGCCGATGTACCGCGCAGGCGACGACTTGCTGGGCTTCGCGTTGGCAACGCATGGCGCTTCGCTTATGATGCGACCGACAGGCGGCGGCCGCGTTGTGGCCGACATTCGACCGTACAAAGGGAGATTCGATGAAACGACCGATGCTCATTTCGACGGTTGCGGTGCTGGCGGCGTGCGCGGCAATAGCGGCGCACGGACAGTCCGCGGTCGCCGCACTCGATCCAACGGCTGGAAACAGCGCCAAAGGCACGATCGGCTTCGAGCAGCGCGGCGACAAGGTTTTCGTCGACGCCAAGGTGTCCGGCCTCGCGCCGGGTGCGCACGGCTTTCACGTCCACGAAAAAGGTGACTGCGGCTCGAGCGATGGCATGAGCGCGGGCGGGCACTTCAATCCGACGGCCAAGCCGCACGGCAATCCGGCATCCTCCGAGCATCACGTCGGTGACATGCCGGCGCTCGTCGCCGACGCATCGGGCAACGGGAGCTTTCAAGGCGAGCTCGCGCCGATGAGCATCGGCGGCGGTGTCACCGACATCGTCGGCAAGGCGGTCATAGTGCACAAGGACGCCGACGATTACACGACGCAGCCGACCGGCAATTCCGGCGCCCGCGTCGCCTGCGGAGTCATCCGCAAGCGTTGATGAGGATTTGGCCCTCGCAGCTGTCGCCGTACGCGACCGTTTTATCGGTGGCGGGACTGATCCTGGGCGCCTGCACGGTCAATGTACCGATGATGAGCGCTATAGCGCCCCCCACCGGCAATCAGGCACACGCTCGGCTGGTGTCCAAGAACGGGAGCATAACCTACGGTACGGTCCTGTTCACCCAGCGCGGCGACAAGGTTGCGGTGCTGGCGCAGGTGTTCAATCTCGCCGGCGGCCCGCACAGCCTTTACATTCACGAGACCGGCAACTGCAGCTCGCCGAACGCGGCCAGCGCCGGGCCGGTTTGGAACGCCAAGGGTGCCTCTCCCGGCGCGCGACGCTCGGGGGAACTGCCGAACGTTGTCGTGCGGCACGAGGAAAATGCGACTCTCGAGGCCCAGGTGGCGGGCCTGTCGGTCGGTACCGGGGCGGCGAACGACGTCACCGGGCATTCAGTCGTTGTTCATGGCAAGCTCGATCCCGATCCCAAACCCGAATTCGGCGTGATCAACGACTGGCTCGCCTGCGGCGTCATCGAGAAATTCTAGACCCTGCCTGCGTCTTCGGCCGGCGGTTGCCGCGCCGGCGCATCAATCGACAAGGATCGCCATGGGATTTCTCGCCGGCAAGAAAATCCTGATCACCGGCTTGCTGTCCAGTCGCTCGATCGCGTACGGCATCGCGCATGCGTGCAAGCGCGAAGGCGCCTCCCTCGCGTTCACCTACGTCAACGACGATCTGAAGGACCGCGTGGTCAAGCTGGCGGCCGATTTCGGCAGCGCGCCGGTGCTGCCCTGCGACGTGACGCAAGACGACCAGATCGCCGCGCTGTTCAGTACGGTGGAGCGCGAATGGGGCGGGTTGGACGGGTTGCTGCATTCGATCGCATTCGCGCCGCGCGAGGCGCTGGCCGGCGACTTTCTCAACGCGATATCGCGCCAGGGTTTCGCCATCGCGCACGACGTGAGCTCGTACAGCTTCGCCGCGCTGGCCAAGGGCGCACGGCCGCTGATGCAAGGCAGGCAAGGCGCGTTGCTGACGCTGACCTATCTCGGTGCGGTGCGGGCGATGCCGAACTACAACGTAATGGGGCTGGCCAAGGCGAGCCTCGAAGCCAACGTGCGCTATCTCGCGAACTGCCTCGGTCCGGAAGGCGTCCGTGTGAACGCGATATCGGCCGGGCCAATCAAGACGCTCGCCGCGGCCGGCATCAGCGGCTTTTCGGGCATTCTCCATTTTGTCGCGAAGACCGCGCCGCTGCGGCGAAATGTCACGATCGAGGAAGTGGGCAACGTCGCCGCATTTCTGCTGTCCGATCTGGCCAGCGCGGTCACCGGCGAGATTACTTACGTCGACTGCGGATTTTCGACCGTCGCCGCCGGCATGGGCGAGGAGTGAACGCGATCCGCGAGCGCGTCTGCCCGGCGGCGTCGCTCCGTTGCGCGGTGCGCAGTCCGCGGCGCCGGTGAACGCGCAGTCCACAGTCGAATCCGCCGCGGGCACCGTCGCGCCCCGCCTGAAGGATCGCTACGATGCGGTGATCATCGGCGGCGGTCACAACGGCCTCGTCTGCGCCTGCTATCTCGCCGGCGCCGGATTGAAAGTCGCGGTGTTCGAGCGGCGCGGGATCGTCGGCGGCGCCGCCGTGACCGAGGAATTCCACCCTGGATTCCGCAACTCGACGGCGAGCTATACGGTCAGCCTGCTGCATCCGAAAGTCATCCACGAGTTGTGCCTGAAGGAGCATGGGCTGACGATCGTCGAGCGGCCGATGGCGAACTTCCTGCCGTTGCCGGGCGGCGAGTATTTGAAGGTCGGCGGCGCGACCATGGATGGACGCGGCGGGACGCAGGCCGAAGTGGCGCGGTTTTCGCACAAGGACGCGGCGGCGCTGCCGGCGTACTACGCGATGCTCGAGCGCGTTGCCGATGTGTTGCGCGCGCTGCTGCTGGAAACGCCGCCGAACGTCGGAGGCGGCGTGCACGAGCTGTTCCAGGCATGGAAGGTCGGCGGCAAGCTCAAGCGCCTGCCGATGGCGCAGCGTCGCGACATCCTCGACCTGTTCACCAAGAGCGCGGGCGACATTCTCGACCGCTGGTTCGAGTCCGACCCGATCAAGGCGGCGCTGGGCTTCGATGCGGTCGTCGGCAATTTCGCGAGCCCGTATACGCCGGGCTCGGCGTACGTTCTGCTGCACCACGTCTTCGGCGAGGTCAACGGCAAGCGCGGGCAGTGGGGACATGCGTTGGGCGGCATGGGGGCGATCACGCAGGCGATGGCGCGCGAAGCGCTCGAGCGCGGTGTCGAAATCTTCACTGACGAGGCCGTTGCGCGCGTGCTGACCAGGGACGGGAGCGCGGTCGGCGTCGCGCTGGGCGATGGCAGCGAGATCGCCGCGCCACGGGTCGTCTCCAACGTCAATCCCAAGCTCCTGTACCTCCAGCTGATCGATGCCGCGGCGCTCGACGGCGACTTCCGGCAGCGGATCGAGAATTACCGCTGCGCTTCCGCGACGTTTCGCATCAACGTCGCCCTCGACGCCGTTCCCGACTTCGCCTGCCTGCCGGGCGACGGCGAGCACCTGCGCTCGGGCATCATCATCGCGCCATCGCTCGCTTACATGGAGAGCGCCTATTTCGATGCGCGCCAGCACGGCTGGTCGCGAGAGCCCATCGTCGAGCTGCTGATTCCTTCGCTGGTCGATCGCACGCTCGCGCCGCCGGGCAAGCACGTCGCGAGCCTCTTCTGCCAGCACGCCAATCCGACGCTGCCGGACGGCGGCTCGTGGGACGCCGTGAGGGAAGAGGTCGCCGACCTGATGATCGCGACCGTAAATCGCCACGCGCCGAACTTCGCCGCCGCGGTGATCGGCCGCCGTGTGCTGTCGCCGCTCGATCTTGAGCGCGAATTCGGCTTGATCGGCGGCGACATCTTCCACGGCGCGCTTTCGCTCGACCAGCTGTTTTCGGCGCGGCCGGTCCTCGGCAACGGGCACTATCGCGGGCCGCTGAAAGGTTTGTACATGTGCGGCGCCGGCACCCATCCCGGAGGGGGCGTGACCGGCGTGCCCGGGCACAACTGCGCGCGCGAAATTCTGCGCGACTTGCGCCGGCGGCGTCACGGCTGAATCGACGCGGCCGGGAATGTGAAAAGGAGACGCCCCGCGAAAACCGCGGGGCGTCAGAGGCACTGCGCGATATAAGTCGAAGTCAGCCGATAAGCCGGGTTCTGTTACGGGACGCGCCGTAGCGCGTCCTATGGCCGTCATTCGTCTAGGCGCCGCGTTACCGCGGCGCTCGAGCCACCTACCCGCGGACTCGGCGAGCAGCGTCGTCGTCCGCTTACTTGGTGTTGCTCCGGATGGAGGTTGCCGCGTTTCACCCGCTCCCGGCACGGTTTGACCCGAACCGGGGGCGACTCGTCTCTGTGGCCCTGTTCCTCGCCTTCATCGCCGCTCTCGCGAACGACTTATAGCGTCTGGGCGTTACCCAGCATCCTGCTCTGCGGAGCCCGGACTTTCCTCTGCCAACTTCGGGCTTGCGCCTTAAGCGGACAGCGACGGTCTGGCCGACTTCGGTGCTCAGTTTAGCACGCTGAAACGCATTAGTCGGCAACGCGCCAGGAGAGCGTCTCGCCAGCGAAGATGGGCACGACCGTTTCGCCGCCGAACGGGTAGCTTGCCGGGACCGTCCACAGCGCGCGCTCGAGCCTGATCGTCCCGGCATTGCGCGGCAGGCCGTAGAAATCCGCACCGTGGAAGCTGGCGAAGCCCTCGAGCTTGTCGAGCTTGCCGGCCGCATCGAATACTTCGGCGTAGAGCTCGATCGCCAGTGGCGCCGAAAAACATCCGGCACAGCCGCAGGCGCTCTCCTTGGCGTGTCTCGCGTGTGGCGCGGAATCGGTGCCGAGAAAGTATTTGGCATTGCCGCCGGTCGCCGCGTCGACCAGTGCGCGGCGATGCGTTTCGCGCTTGAGCACCGGCAGACAGTAGGCGTGCGGGCGCAACCCGCCGGCGAACAGCGCGTTGCGCGACCACAACAGGTGCTGCGGCGTGATCGTCGCGCCGACATGCGCCGGCGCGGCGGCGACGAACTGGGCTGCCTCGCGCGTCGTGATGTGTTCGACGACCAGCCTCAAGGCAGGGAAGTCGCGCACGATGCGCGCCAGCACCCGTTCGACGCAGACGCGTTCGCGATCGAACACATCGATGTCGGGGTCGGTGACTTCGCCGTGCACGAGCAGCGGCAGTCCGCACTTTTCCATCGCGGCAAGCGCCGGATAGACGCGCGCGAGCTCGGTGACCCCGGATGCCGAATTGGTCGTCGCACCGGCCGGATAGTATTTGACGCCGATGACGAAACCGGCAGCGCGAGCGCGCTCGATTTCGAGCGGACTCGTATCGTCGGTCAGGTACAGCGTCAAAAGCGGCGTGAAACGCGATTCCGGCGGCAGCGCCGCGACGACTCTGTCGCGATAGGCGGCTGCGGCGGCGACGGTAGTGACAGGAGGATCAAGATTCGGCATCAGCACCGCGCGACCGAATACGCGGGCGGTTGCGCCGACGACCGAGCGCATCGGCGCGCCGTCGCGCAAGTGGAGGTGCCAGTCGTCGGGGCGGGTGATCGTCAGCATGTCAGGCATTGTTTTTGCATGCATTATACGGGCTGCCCGTCCGCCGGCCGGGCCGCCGAACCGCGCGCATTCACCTTGGCTTGCAGCGGCCGGTTCGCGATATAATGCGCGGTTTAGTGCGGTGGCCCATCGGAGTTTGACGCATGCCCGTGCTTCGCACGGGGCCCTCGGCTCCGGCAAGGCCGCCGGTGGGAGCGTCGGGATGGGCACGCCGGTCGAGGCTTGGCGGGCTCATCGTGCGAAACGATCGAGTCGAGCATATGGCGGGGAAGGTGGGAACGTGGCAACAAAAAGCGTAGCGAAAAAGGTCAGGGTGCTGACCGAGCCAGATCTCCTCAAGGCGAGCGACAAGGAATACATGAGCGAGGAGCAGCTGGCGTTCTTCCGCCAGCGGCTGCTCGAGCTTCGCGCGCAACTGCTGAACAATGCCGATGACACCGGCCAGCACCTGCGCGAGAACGAGGTGACGACCGACCCGTCGGATCGCGCGACGCTCGAAGAGGAATACACGCTCGAGCTGCGCACCCGGGACCGGGAGCGCAAGCTGCTCAAGAAAATAGAGAAGTCGCTGAAGATGATCGACGACGGCACCTACGGCTATTGCGAGGAGACCGGCGAGCCGATCGGTATTCCGCGCCTTCTGGCCCGGCCGACGGCGACCTTGTCGCTCGAGGCACAGGAGCGCCGCGAGCGCGTGCAAAAGCTCTACGGCGATTGACCTTGAGCATTGCGCCGGCGGCAGCGGGCAGTGCGCCCGGCAGCCGCGGCGGATGGACGTCCGGCCGCAGCGTTCCCGCTGCGACCGGTAAATTCTACAAGCCGAAAATCGCGCGGTGCGACCACCCTCCCGCCATAAAGAACAGCAGCGGGATCGATAGCGCCACGTTGGTGCGCGACGCCAGGAAAGCCAAGCGGCGAGCCTTGTTCTTTTCCTCGTCGGTCGCAGGCTTCAAGCCGAGAACCTTCTGCTGATTGGGCCAGATCAGCGCCCACACATTGAACAGCATGATCGTGCCGAGCCAGGCGCCGACGCCGATGCCGGCCATGCCATGGCTCAGCGTGAACGCGTTGACGAATTGATTGCCGAGCAGTGCGGCGCCGGCCAGCCAGGTCACGACGGCCGACCAGCGAAAAAACAGCAGCGCCCGCGGCGCGACGTGCTTGGCGATGCCGGCGTTGGTGCCGTCCGCGGTCGCGGCCTTGAGCGCCGCCACCTGGACGAAGTTGAAGTAATACAACAGGCCGATCCACATGACGCCGGCCATCAAGTGCAGCCACCTTGCGAGTGCGGGAACGTAGTCCATCGGGGCCTCTGCTCAGAGTGGAATGCTTTTGACGACGTAATACAGGATTGCGGTCAGGACCAGCCCGCAGATGATTGTGCCCCACAGCGAGTCGAGCGGATTTTTCATCGTTCCTCCCAGGATTGTGGCCGGCTCGCCTGATCGTGAGCTTAAGGCGACAGCCCGGCCGGTGCGGAAACTTTAGCGCATCGAAGCTGTCGTCTGGATTGTAGCAAGCAGCAGCGGATCAGGCCATCTTGATCCGGGCAGCCGGCGGCCGGCGATGGGAGGGCCGGGGCGCCCTTGCCTCGCTCCGTCCACCGATAATCGAAAGGGGACTCCATGGCACGACCTTTTACACTTCCGCCGTTGCCGTACGCCGAAGACGCGCTGGCGCCGGTAATTTCGTCGCAGACTCTCAGCTTCCACCACGGCAAGCATCACAAGACTTATGTCGAGACGCTGAACAAGCTGATCGCGGGCACCGAATTCGAGGGACAGCCGCTCGAAGCGATCATCGCGGCGACCGCCGGCAAGTCGAGCTCGACGGCGATATTCAACAACGCCGCGCAGAACTGGAACCATACGTTCTACTGGCAATGCATGAAGCCGAAAGGCGGCGGCAAGCCGCAGGGCGCGATGGCGGCCCGGATCGATGCAGCCTTCGGCAGTTACGACGATTTCAAGAAGGCCTTCGCCGAGGCAGCCGTCAGCCAGTTCGGCAGCGGTTGGGCATGGCTGGTCGTCGAGAACGATTCGCTCAAGGTGGTCAAGACCGGCAACGCCGAAGTCCCGTTCACCAAGGGGCAGACGCCGCTGCTGACCATCGACGTCTGGGAGCACGCCTACTACCTCGACTATCAGAATCGACGCCCCGATCATGTCAACGCGGTAATCGAGAAATTGCTCAATTGGCAATTTGCCGCGGACAATCTGGCCAACGTCGGCGCTGTCAAGGGAGCGCAACCTGCGATGGCGCGCTGATCCCCTGGTGCCCGCACGCCTTTGCCCCCGTGTCGCCCGCTTGTTGGCGGGTAGCGATCGGCCCATAATCGGGGCCTTTCGGCCACCTGTGCACGACCCGGACTGCAATGGCGTTCAACCTGTTTCCGAAATCCCCGGGCAAGGGCAAAGCCTCCGACGCGAAGCCCCGACCCGACGCGGGCGCACGCCCCGAGGCGGGCGCACGCTCCGACGCGCGCTCCCCGCCCGGGTCGGCGCGGGAGCTGGCGGCGACGATGAAGGTTCGGCCGGCGGTGCTGACGCGCGGCGAGCCCCGCCCGTCCGCGGCTGACAACAACGAGCGCGAGATCACTGTCACCGGCCCGCCAAGCCTGATCGAATGGACTCCGGGGCTCAATCAGAAGATCCAGGTCGCCGAAGCCAATCCGGGTCTCTGTGCCGTGCTCGAGAATGCGGCGTTGCTGTACGCCAATGGAAACGCCGCCCATGCCCGCCTAGTGCTCGAGGACGGCATCGCCAACGACGACGACGCCAAGACTTCACCGCTTGCCTGGCTCGCGTTGTTCGATTTGCTGCAGCGCTTGGGCGACTACGCCGAGTACGACCGACTGTCGCTGCAGTATGTCGTCGCTTTCGAGCGCTCGGCGCCGTCGCGCGAAGAGCTCGGCATCCAGACGCGCCAGGGCGCGCGTCCGGTGGCCGCCGGTTACGTCGGCCTGACCGGTAAACTCAACGCCGGACATGCGCCGCAGATCGCGAACCTGCTCGCGGCGTCACAAAAGCAGGCGCAGGTCCGTCTCGATCTGGGCTCGCTGACAGGCGCCGACAACGCAGGGGCCAAGCTTTTGGCCGATGCGCTGGTGCAGTTGCGCAGGCGGCGTTACCCGTTGGCGCTGCAACATCCGGAGAAGATACGGAACGCACTCGAGCATTCGGTCGTGCAGGGTCGCGCCGCCGGAGAAGGTTACTGGATTCTATTGCTCGAATTGCTGCAGTGGCAGAATGACCACAAGGTGTTCGAGGATCGCGCCGTCGAATTCGCCGTCGCGTTCGAGGTATCGCCGCCGTCCTGGGAGCCGCCGCCCTCGTCGCTGCCCGCGGAGGCGGCCGGCGATTTGCCTGCGCAGGCCGACGCGGCGCCCGACAATCCGGAGATGCTCGTCTGGCAGGGAACGCTGCTGGGCTCATCGGACCCGCAGCTCGCCAAGCTCGCGATGTTCGGCGAAGGGCGACATGCGATACCGATCGACATGGGTGGGATCGACCGTATCGATTTCGTCTGCGCGGGAGCGATTTTCAACGCCATCAGCCGCGCCGAGTCGCAGCGCAAGTCGATTCAGATTGTCGGCGCATCGCCGATCATCCGGGCGCTGCTGCTTCTGATCGGCATCTCGCCGCGGCACTTCATCAAGAAAGCGACGTAGCAGCGGTTCTCGGGAGTTCGCGCCGCGCCGACTGCGCTTTTCGCCGCGCATCCGCGCTGACGCGACCGCGCCGACTCCGCTGCGTCCGACCATGGATCTCTTTCACGGTACGACGATACTTTCCGTGCGCCGCGGCGCAAAGGTCGCGCTTGGCGGCGACGGCCAGGTCACGCTCGGGAACGTGGTCATCAAGGCGACCGCACGCAAGGTTCGCCGCATCTACAACGATCGCGTGCTCGCCGGCTTTGCGGGCGCGACGGCCGATGCGTTCACCTTGTTCGAGCGCTTCGAAGCCAAGCTCGACAAGCACCAGGGACAGCTGCAACGCGCGGCCGTCGAGCTGGCGAAGGACTGGCGCTCCGATCGCATCCTGCGCCGGCTCGAGGCGATGCTGGCGGTGGCCGACGCGACGTCTTCGCTGGTGATCACCGGCACCGGCGACGTGCTCGAGCCCGAGTACGGCATTGTCGCGATCGGCTCGGGCGGGCCCTATGCCCAAGCCGCCGCCCGTGCGCTGCTCGAACACACCGAGCTTCCTGCCGACGACATCGTCAAGCAGGCGCTGACGATCGCCGGCGACATCTGCATCTACACCAATCAGAATCACGTGATCGAGGTGCTCGGGTGAGCGCGGACACCGGCGCGCGCGACGTGATTATCGTCGGCGCCGGCCTGGTCGGTCTTGCGCTTGCCGCGGCGCTGGCGCGTGCCGGCTTGAGCGTCATGATCGCCGATCGCGGCAGCGTCGCCACGTCGGCGGCGGCGCCGCGCGAAACCGACGGCGACGGCTGGGACCAGCGGGTTTACGCGATCAGTCCGGGCAGCGCCTGCTTCCTGCACAGCATCGGCGCGTGGCAGCTGCTTCCGGTCGAGCGTATCGCACCGATCGAAGCGATGGACGTGCGCGGCGACGCCGGCGGACGGATCGAGTTCTCCGCCTATGAGATGGGCGAGCGCGCGCTGGCGTGGATCGTCGAGAACCGCGCACTCAATGCCGCGCTGGTCCAGGCGGCGCGCGGCATGCCGGGACTCGACATCGTCGCGCCCTGTTCGCCCGTGTCGCTCGTCTGGCGCGCCGGCGCCGCGGACTTGCGGCTGGACGACGGACGAACGATATCGGCGCGGCTGATCGTCGGCGCCGACGGCGTCCATTCGTGGACGCGGGAAGCGGCCGGAATCCGGGGCGTCCCGCGCGCCTATGGCCAGTCCGGCGTCGTCGCCAACTTCGACACCGAGCGCGCGCATCGCGGCCGCGCGTTGCAATGGTTTCTTCGCGACGGCAGCGTGCTGGCGTGGCTGCCGCTGGCGGGCAGGCGGATCTCGATCGTCTGGTCGGCGCCATCGGAGCTTGCCACCGAGCTCCTGGCGCTGGACGCGGCGGGACTCGCCGCGCGCGTTGCTGACGCAGGCGGCCACGAGTTGGGCGCGCTGAACGCGATCACGCCAGCGGCGGCGTTCGAGCTTTCGTTCCTGAAACTGCCCGCTGTCGTCGGCGAGAGGCTCGCGCTGGTCGGCGATGCCGCCCACGGCGTGCACCCGCTCGCGGGCCAGGGCGTCAATCTCGGCTTCGGCGACGCCGCGGCGCTCGCGGCGATACTCGGCTCGCGCGGCCCGGTCACCGACGCCGGCGCCGCGATTCTGCTCGAGCGCTACGCCCGCCGCCGCGCCGGCCCGGTGCTCGCGATGCAGCTGGTCACCGACGGACTGGTCCGGCTGTTCGACGCACGCGCTTCGTGGCTGCGGGTGCTGCGCAACCGGGGGATGCGCGCGGTCGGCGCGGTCGGCGTGCTGAAGAGGCTGCTGGCCCAGCCCGCGCTACGGTAAACTGGTCGACCAAAGGAGTTACGCAATGCGATTTTCTAGGTTCCTGGTCGCCATCGCGGCCTGCACGCTGCTGGGTTCGCCCTCCGCGCCCGCGCAGACGCAGGATGCCGCACCGCGCGTCGATGCTACGGCGCCCGAGCTCGCCGCCGTCAAGCAGCTGATCGAGGCCAAGTTTCCCGGCGCCGAGGTCACCAATGTCGCACGCTCGCCGTACTTCGGACTGTACGAGGCGCAGTTCGACGATCGGATGATCTACACCGATGCGAAGGTCAGCTACGTGGTCGTCGGCGCGATCTTCGATGCCGATACCAAGCAGAATCTGACCGATGCGCGGCTGCGCCAGTTGAACCGCGTGGCCTGGGATCAGCTGCCGCTCGAGCTTGCGATCAAAAAGGTCAAGGGCAATGGCGCGCGCAAGCTGGCGATCTTCTCCGACGCCGATTGCCCGTACTGCAAGCGGCTCGAAAGCGAGATGAAGACGCTCGACAACGTGACCATCTACACGTTCCTGTTTCCGATCGCCCAGCTGCATCCCGATTCCGCACGCAAATCGGCGCTGATCTGGTGCGCGCCGGACCGGTCCAAGGCGTGGGACGAGTGGTTCGCGTCGGGCAGGTTGCCGAACAACAAGGGCGACTGCGCGACGCCGTTAGCGAAGACCGCGCTCATCGGCCAGAAGTACCGCATCAGCGCGACGCCGACCCTGGTGTTCGCCGACGGATCGATGGTGCCGGGCGCGCTGCCGCTGGACCAGCTCGAAAACGAGATCAGGCAGGCGGAGGCGGCGAGCAAGAAACAGGCGGCGACCAAGCCGTAACGGCGGCGACGCAGCCAAGGGAGGCGACATGGCGCTGATGGATTTCATCAAGAAACAGTTCATCGACATCATCGAATGGAGCGACGATTCGCGCGACACGCTGTCGTATCGCTTTCCGGACGAGGACAAGGAAATCAAGCGCGGCGCCCAGCTGATCGTCCGCGAATCGCAGATCGCGCAGTTCATCTATCTCGGCCAGTTCGGCGATACTTTCGGGCCGGGCAAGTATGCGTTGACCACCGACAACATCCCGGTGCTGAGCGATCTGAAGGGGTGGAAATACGGCTTCGAGTCGCCGTTCAAGGCCGACGTCTACTATGTCCTCACGCGTCTTTTTACCGGCAATAAATGGGGCACGGCCAATCCGGTGATGATGCGCGACCAGGACTTCGGGATCGTGCGCTTGCGCGCGTTCGGCATCTACGATTTTCACATCATCGATCCGAAGCTGTTCCTGAAGGAAGTCGCCGGCACCGACGATCATTTTCGACTCGACGAGTTCAGCGACACGATGCGCTCGCGCATCGTCAGCGTCTTTTCCGAAGCACTGGCGCAGTCGAAAATTCCCGCGCTCGACGTCGCGGCGCGCTACGGCGAGCTCGGCAACGCGTTGCTGCCGTTGATCAATCCGCAGACGACGGCCAAGTACGGTCTCGAGATCACCAGCTTCGTCGTCGAGAACGTCTCGGTGCCGCCCGAGGTCGAGCAAGCAATCGACAAGCGATCGAGCATGGCGGCAGTCGGCAACTTGAACGACTATGTCAAGTTCCAGATGGCGCAGGGACTCGAGAAGGGCAATGGCGGTCCGGGAGGCATGGCGGCGGAGATGGCGGTGGGCATGGCGATGGCGCAGCAGATGATGAACCAGTCGGGTGGAATCATGGGTTCGCAGACGACGCCGGCTGTCGCGCCGGCCGCGACTGCCGGCCAGGAGCCGCAATTGCTGACGCCGGCGCAAGTCGCGCAGCTGCTCGGCGTTGCCGAATCCGACGTAATGTCCAGCCTTCAGAAGGGCGATCTGAAGGGCAAGCAGATCGGCACGCAATGGCGCGTCACGCGTGCCGCGGTCGATCAGTTCCTGCATTCCTGATCCTTCTCAAAGACGAGGCGAGGTCCTAGTGGCGGCGACCCGAAGCGATTTGCGCGCGCTGCGCGCGTTGTTGGCGCTTGCTGCAGCCCTTTTTTACGCAGGGCCGCTTGCGGCGCAGGACCCGCGTGCGAGCCTCGTGCAGGAGAAGGCCCGCATGTGGCTGGCCGATACCGACCGCGGCAATGCCGCTCAAAGCTGGAAGAACGCCGGCAAGCAGTTCCGCGATGCGATCACCGCCGAGCGGTGGGCGGAGTCACTTAAGGGGGTGCGGCCGCCGCTGGGGGCGCTTTCGCAACGCGCACAGCTGGGCACGCAATTCCGCAAGAACATCCCGGGCGCGCCCGACGGCGAATACGCGATCGTGCTTTTTCGCACCACTTTTGCGAAAAAAATGGATGCGCGCGAAACGCTGACGCTCGAGCACGAGCCCGATGGCGCGTGGCGCGTGATCGGGTATCTGATCCAGTGACCTGGGTGCTGCTGGCGCTGTTGGCGCCGGGATCGGTCTATCTGTTCTTCACCGATGCCGAATTCGCGCTGAAGCTGCGGGTCTGGATCGTCGAGGGTCTGTGGGGGCCGGTCAGCCGGCCGTTCGCCCATGGCTGACGCGTCGCCCTCCGGCACTCCCGCCGCTGCGCAGCAGGAAATTGCGCGGCACAAATTCGCCTGTCCGGCCTGCGGTGCCGAGGCGGTCTGGAACCCGTCGCGGCAGGCGCTGGTGTGTCCGTTCTGCGGAACGACCTCGCCGGCCAAGATCGACGACGCCGGCGCGATCGTCGAGCACGATCTGGTCGTCGCACTGCGCGGCATCGGCGACGACAAGCGCGGCTGGCAAATCGAGAAGCGCTACGTCAAATGCCGCAGCTGCCAGGCGATATCGGTGATGGACGCGAGCCGACAGGCGCAGCGCTGCGAATTTTGCGGCTCGGCGGAGATCGTGCCGTACACAGAGGTCAAGGACGCGTTTCGCCCCGAGAGCGTGCTGCCGTTCACGATAGGCGAAGACAAGGCGCGCGACGGCATCCGGGCCTGGTACGGCAGGCTGTGGCTTGCGCCGAACAAACTCAAGCGCGCGGCGTTGACCGACACGGTCAAGGGTGTCTATCTGCCGTACTGGACGTTCGACGCAAAGGCCGACGCTTCATGGACCGCCGAAGCCGGCCATTATTACTACACGACCGAAACCTACACCGATGGCGGCGGCCGCACGCAGACGCGCCAGGTGCGCCAGATACGCTGGGAACCGGCGACAGGGCGCCTGCAGCACGTTTTCGACGACGATCTGGTCTGCGCCTCGGTCGGTGTGCATCCGGGGCTGCTGCGCGGCGTCGAGCCATTTCCGACCGGCGAGCTTAAAGCCTACGATGCGGCGTACGTCGCAGGCTGGGTCGTCGAGCGCTACCAGATCGATCTGGTCGGGGCCGCCAAGGCGGCACGCGAGGCGATGGACGAAGAGCTGCGACGGCTTTGCGCCACGGAGATTCCAGGCGACACTTACCGCAATCTCGACGTGCATGCCTCGTATTCGGGGCAGACCTTCAAGCACATACTCGCGCCGATCTGGCTGCTGACCTACAATTTCGGATCGCGAGGCTTCCAGGCAGTCATGAACGGCGTCACCGGCACGATCCAGGGCGAATATCCGAAGAGCTGGGTAAAGCTCACGCTGCTCGGCATCGCCATCCTGATCGCAGTGATCGTCGTGCTGTCGCTCGGCACGCACCGCTGACGTTTCCGCCGCCTTCGATGAACGATCCGACGTCTGCACGGAGGTCCCGATGAAAGCGGCAATCGTCACCGGCGTATCGCGTGGCCTGGGCGAATCGCTGGCCGCGGCGCTGCTGGCGCGCGGATTCGCGGTGACCGGCGTCGGCCGCACCAGCGCCGAGCGTTTGGGCGGTGAGCACTACCGCTTCGTGCGCTGCGACCTTGGGCAAGTGCCGGCGATCGAATCCACGCTCGCGCCGCTGTTCGGCGAGATCGCTGCGTCGCGCCCGCGCTCGGTTTGCCTGATCAACAATGCCGCCGTCGCGGGACCGGTAGGCGCGCTGGGCACGCTCGACGCTGCGTCGATCGAAGAATCGCTGGCGGTGAACCTCGTCGCGCCGCTCGCCCTGGTCAACCTGTTTTGCCGCTCGTTTGCCGACGGGTCGACGCCATCGCTGGTGATCAATATTTCGTCCGGGGCGGCAGCGAGCCCGCTCGGCGGGAGCGGCCCTTATTCGATCGCCAAGGCGGGGCTGGAAATGCTGACGCGGCAGATTGCCGCCGAACAGACGGCGCCGGCGTTTCGCGCGATCACCGTGCGGCCGGGCATTATCGATACAGGCATGCAGGCCTATATGCGGACGCTGCCGCGCGAGAAATACGCCAATGTAGACATGTTCCGCGAGTTCCATGCCTCGGGACAGCTGGTGCCGCCCGATGTCGTCGCGGCCAAGATCGTCGACAGACTGGTGCTCGGCGAAGTCGAGCACGGACGCTGCTACAGCTACAAGGAGCTGTAGCGCGTCGGCCGGCCCTGCCGAGATCGCATCGCGACGGTCAGCGCCGCAGCTTTTCGACCCGGTACTCGAGCACGCTTCCGCCGGCTCCGGCTTCCCACATCAGGCAGTAGGTCTCATCGCGATCGGCGCTGAATTCGCCGGACTCGCCCTGCGTGCTCGCGGCCGAGACCGGCTCGATCACCGCATTGCCGTCGTGAAAATGGATGTTGAATGCCAGCGGCGCCGCGGCCCTGAACAGGTAGCCGATGCGCTGGCCGGCTTGCAGCAGTACGCATTCTTCGTAGACGGTATAGGGGGCGAGGTCGACCCCGACGACGACCTTGGGCACCTCCAGGCGATCGGGCGCCGTCGCACAGGCAACGGTTGCCAGCGCCGCGGCCAGCGCGACGGCGAGGGCTTTGCCGCGAGCGATCAACGACGGGTCCGGCGCAGGCGGCGCCAGTCCTCGGCCAGCATCGCCCAGCGCTCGTGATCGCGCCAGCGTCCCGCGATCTTGACGTACCGGCGCGAAAAGCCTTCGCGCGTGAATCCCGCGCGCCGCACCAGCGACACCGACGGCCGATTGGTCGGCTGCACGTTGGCTTCGATTCGATGCAGCTTGAGTTTGGCGAACGCGAGCGCCAGCACGAGATTCAAGCCTTCGGACATGTAGCCCTGCCCGACGTGTGGTGCGAACGCGTAGTAACCGAGGTAGCTGCTCTCGAACGCACCGCGGACGATCTCGCTGAAGTTGAATACGCCGATCAGCGCGTCGTCGTCCAGCTTGCAGACGACGACGCCGATATGCGATGCGCTCGCCGGGTCGCGTGACTTCGGTCCCGCGAAACGGCGCAAGTACGCGGCGAAGCTCGCCTTGGTCGTCGGCGCCTGCACCCATCCTCGATGCAAACGGTCGGAAAGCCGCGCGCCGGCAATGAACGCCGCGGCGTCGCGCGGACCGGGCCGGCGCAGGTAGACTCGCGGCCCGGCGGCAAGCGCATGCTTCGGGGCTGGCATAATGCGCATCTTACCGCGAGGGTGTGCTGGCAATGAGCCATTGGATCGAAGGCAAGGTGACCGGCAAGCGACAGTGGAGCGAGCGGCTGTTCTCGCTGCAGGTCGAAGCGCCCGGCCTTACCTTCGTCGCCGGGCAATTCGCGCGCCTCGCTTTGCCCGCACCGCCCGGCTCGAAGGAGCCGATGCTCGGCCGGCCGTATTCGTTCGTCAATCCGCCCGAGCGCGCGCCGCATGAATTCTATTTCAACGTGTTGCCCGAGGGTCCGCTGTCGCCGCGGCTGGCTGCGCTCGAGCCCGGGGCGCCGCTTTGGCTGCTCGAGCGTGCGAATGGATTTTTCAGCATGCCCGAGGTGCCTTCGGCCGCCGTGCTGTGGTGCCTTGCCACCGGCACCGGCATCGGCCCGTTCCTGTCGATTCTGCGCACCGCCGACCCATGGGAAAAGTTCGAGCGCGTCGTGCTGGTGCATGCGGTCCGCTACGCGCAGGACCTTTCCTACCGCGAGGTGATTGCCGACATCGTGACAGCGCGCGCCGGGCGATTCGCCTTTGCGCCGTTCGTCAGTCGCGAGACCGATCGCAGCGCGTTGTCCGGCCGGATACCGGATGCCATCCGCGATGGACGCCTCGAGGCCTGGACCGGCCTGCCGCTGACCGCGGAGAACGCGCACGCGATGCTTTGCGGCAATCCCGACATGGTGCGCGACACGCAGGGGGTGCTCGAATTGCGCGGCATGAAGCGCCACCGCCGCCGCGAGCCCGGCCACTACACGGTGGAGACGTACTGGTAGCCGCCGGCGGCCAGGTTCGTAACGTCTAGTCGGCCAGGTTGTGCGCGACGATTTCCGCGACGTCGGTCGATAGCGCAGGCGCGGCGGCAATGCGTTCGAGCGCGGCGCGCTGCAGTGCGCCGCGTGCGGTGTCGAATCGCCGCCAGCGGTTGAAGGCCGCGACCAGCCGCGCGGCGACCTGCGGATTGCTGCGGTCGATCGTAAGCACCTGATCGGCAACGAACGCGTAACCGGCACCGTCCGCGACGTGGAATACCGGCAGATTCGACTGGGCAAACGCGCCGACCAGCGACCGGATGCGGTTCGGATTGCGCGCGTCGTACACCGGATGCGACAGCAGCGCGCGCACGCGCTCCAGCGTGCCGGGCCGGCACGAGGTCGCCTGCAGCGCCAGCCACTTGTCCATCACCAGCGGATTGTCGCGCCATCGCGCCTCGAATCGCGACATCGCGATGTCGCGCACGCTGGCCGCGGTGTCGTTCAGCGCGGCCAGAGCGGCGATGGCGTCGGTCATGTTGTCGGCGGCATCGAACTGCGCCAGGGCGAGGGCATGCGAGGCCGCATCGTCGCGCGCGGTCAGGTACGCGAGGCAGACGTTCTTCAGCGAACGCCGGGCGACTTGCGTCGGGTCCGCCGAATACGCGCCGGCGGTGCGGTGTGCGGCGAAGGCACCCTCGAAGGCGACGGCAAGCTCTCGCGCCAGGGCTGCCATCGTCTGCGTCCGCACGCGGTGCAAAGCGTCGATATCGATCGGTGTCTGCCGATCGGCGAGGATGCTGAGCCGCGGCGGCTTGAGAGCGAGCGCGAGCAGCGCCGGATCGCTGGTCCGGTCGGCGAGCAGCGCCGCGACCGCCTCGACCAGCGCAGGTCGCAAGGCGAATGCCGCGCCTTCGTTGCCGCGCCCGGCGACGCCCAGGATCGCGCGTGAAAATATCCGTTGTGCGGCGTCCCAGCGGCACACGGGGTCGGAATCGTGCGCGGCAAGCAGGACCAGTTCCGCCTCGCTGTATTCGTAGTCGACCTTGACCGGCGCCGAGAATCCGCGCAGCAGCGAAGGCACCGGAGGCACGCGGACGTTGACAAAGCGGAACGACTCGCGCTCCTGTCTCACGTGCAAAACCGCCGTGGTGGCCGAGCTCGCGCGCGCCTTGCCGTCGCCATCCGGATGCAGCGGCAAATCTTTTCCGTCGCGGCCGACGAGCCCTACCGCCAGCGGAATATGCAACGCGCGCTTGCCTGGCTGGCTGGGCGTAGGCGGACACGATTGCGCGACCTCGAGCACGAAAGTCTGCGCCACGGCGTCGTACTCGCCCTTGACCGCGAGCGTCGGCGTACCCGCCTGGCTGTACCAGAGGCGGAACTGGGCGAGATCGATGCCCGACGAGTCCTGCATCGCCTGCACGAAATCGTCGCAGGTGACCGCCTGGCCGTCGTGCCGTTCGAAGTACAGATCCATGCCGTGGCGGAAGCCCTGCTCTCCGAGCAGCGCACGCTGCATCCGGATCACTTCGGCGCCCTTTTCGTAGACGGTCGCCGTGTAGAAATTGTTGATCTCGGCATAGCTGTCGGGGCGCACCGGATGAGCGGTGGGACCGGCGTCCTCGGCGAATTGCTGGGCGCGCAGAAAATCGACCGCCTCGATCCGCTCGACCGCGCGCGAGCCGACGTCGCTCGAGTATTCCTGATCGCGGAACACGGTCAGACCTTCCTTCAGCGACAGCTGGAACCAGTCCCGGCAGGTAACGCGGTTGCCGGTCCAGTTGTGAAAGTATTCGTGTGCGATGACTCCCTCGATGTTCGAATAATCGGCATCGGTCGCGGTTTCCGGATTGGCCAGCAGCAACTTGCTGTTGAAGATGTTGAGACCCTTGTTCTCCATCGCGCCCATGTTGAAGTCGTCGGCGCAAAAGATCATGAACGTGTCGAGGTCGTATTCCCGGCCGTAGCGTTCCTCGTCCCAGCGCATCGCGCGCTTCAGCGCCGCCATCGCGTGATGGCATTTGGCGAGATTGGCCGGCGTCGAGAAAATACGCAGCGCGACCTTGCGTCCCGACGCGGTGACGAACTCGTCGTCGAGCGAAGCCAGGTCGCCGGCGACCAGCGCGAAAAGATACGAGGGCTTCGGATACGGGTCGTGCCAGATCGCGTAGTGCCGACTCTCGTCTCCGGGGACGGTGCCCCGCTCGATCGGATTCCCGTTCGAAAGCAGCACCGGATAGCGCTTGCTGTCCGCGACGATCGTCACCGTGTACCGCGCCAGCACGTCCGGTCGGTCTTGGAAAAAAGCAATGCGGCGAAACCCTTCCGATTCGCATTGCGTGCAAAACACGCCCGATGACAGGTACAAGCCCTCGAGCGCGCGATTGGCGGCCGGGTCGCATTCCGAAAGGATGTGCAGTACACCGGCGTCGGGCAGTGCCCGAAAAGTGATGCCGGCCGACGAAAGCGCGTATTCGCCCGGGGCGAGCGGCCGCCCGTCGACGCTGATGTCGAGCAGCTTCAGCTGCTCGCCGCAGAGCAGAAGCGTGGCGCCGGGCTCCGCCGCCGGATTTCTGCGGTAGGCGAATCGCGCCGATACCCGCGTGGCAGCAGGATCGAGCTCGAAGCGGAGCTCGACGTCGTCGACGAGGTGCGAAGGCGGGCGATAGGCGAGCCGTTGTACGACCGGCGGCGCCGCGTCGCGAGGCAGCATCAGCGCTTGACGTCCAGCAGCTCGACGTCGAAGACCAGCGTCGCCCCGGGCGGAATGACGCCGCCGGCGCCGCGGCTGCCGTATCCCATGTCCGGAGGAATGATCAGCGTGCGCTGTCCGCCGACTTTCATGCCGGCCACGCCTTCATCCCAGCCGCGAATCACTCGCCCTCCGCCAAGCGGGAAGACGAACGGCTCATTGCGATCGCGCGACGAGTCGAACTTGGTCCCCTTATGGTCGGGTGCAGCGGGCGCATACAGCCAGCCAGTGTAGTGAACAACTACCGACGCACCTTTGATCGCTTCTGCGCCAGCGCCAAGCTTGTTGTCGATCCTTTGCAATTCATTCAATTTGGCATCCATCTTGCTAGATGTGGTTGAGGAATCTGTCGTGCCCGTCTGCGCGAGCGCGAGGCAGGTGGTGAGCAGCAGCGCGGCT
>DASYJB010000185.1:0-1866 GCA_035996965.1 Casimicrobiaceae bacterium
CAATGTACCAATACGACCACTACGACCAGCGTCTCGTCGACGAGCGTGTGGCCCAGTTTCGCGACCAGACGCGGCGTTTTCTCGCCGGCGAGCTGACCGAGGACGAGTTTCGGCCGTTGCGGCTGCAGAACGGGCTCTACATCCAGAAATACGCGCCGATGCTGCGCATTGCGATTCCGTACGGGCTGCTGTCGTCGAACCAGATGCGCAAGCTGGCGCACATCGGCAGAAAGTATGACAGAGGCTACGGGCATTTCACCACGCGCCAGAATATCCAGTTCAACTGGCCCCGGCTTGAGGACGTTCCGGACATCCTGGGCGAGCTGGCCACGGTGGAAATGCACGCGATCCAGACCAGCGGCAATTGCGTGCGCAACATCACCGCCGACCATTTTGCCGGCGTCGCGGCCGACGAGCTGGTCGATCCGATGCCGTACAGCGAGCTGTTCCGGCAATGGTCGACGTTCCATCCCGAGTTCGCCTATTTGCCCCGCAAATTCAAGATCGCGGTGTCGGGGTCGGCGACCGATCGCGCGGCGACGCTCGTTCATGATATCGGTGTGCACGCGGTACGCAACGAAGCGGGAGACATCGGATTCCGCGTGCTCGTCGGCGGCGGCCTTGGCCGCACTCCGGTGATCGGCCACGTCATTCGAGAGTTCCTGCCGAGGCAGGAGATCCTCAACTATCTGGACGCGATCCTGCGCGTCTACAACCGCTTCGGGCGGCGCGACAATATGTACAAGGCCCGCATCAAGATCCTGGTCAAGGAGATGACGCTCGAGGTCTTCACGCGGCACGTCGAATCGGAATGGCAACGTCTGCAGGGCGGGCCGGCGACGGTGCCGGACGAGGAAATCCAGCGCATCGCGGCGTTTTTCGCGCCGCCGCCCTACGAGCGTTTGCCCGGCGACGACGCAGGTTTTCGCGCGGCGATCGCCGACAACCGGGCGTTCGCCAACTGGGTCAAGCGCAACGTCTTTCCGCACAAGGTTCCGGGCTACGCCGCCGTCACCTTGTCGCTGAAAAAGACCGGCGTGCCGCCGGGCGACGCGACATCGGACCAGATGGACATGGTCGCCGACCTGGCCGACGCGTACAGCTTCGGCGAAATCCGCGTTTCGCATGAGCAGAACCTGATCTTCGCGCACGTCAAGCAGGCCGCCCTGCTCGCACTCTGGGGCGAGCTCAAGGCCCTCGGCTTCGCGACGCCGAACATAGGCTTGCTCACCGACATCATCTGCTGCCCCGGCGGCGATTTCTGCTCGCTGGCCAATGCCAAGTCGATACCGATCGCGGAAGCGATTCAGCGCCGGTTCGACGATCTCGATTACCTGCACGACATCGGCGACATCAACCTCAACATTTCGGGCTGCATGAACGCCTGCGGGCACCATCACGTCGGCAACATCGGGGTGCTCGGCGTCGATAAGGGCGGCGACGAGTGGTATCAGGTATCGATCGGCGGCGACCAGGGTGAGCGTGCGTCTCTGGGCAAGGTGATCGGCCCGTCGTTTGCGGCGCGCGAGATGCCGGATGTCGTCGCGAAGCTGATCGACACCTACATCGAGCGGCGCCACGCGGACGAGCAATTCATCGACACCGTGCGGCGGATCGGCGTCGAGCCTTTCAAGGAGCGCGTCTATGCCGCTGCTCACTAAGGACCGGACCTTGATCGACGATCGCTGGGCCCTGCTCCCCGAAACGGCGGCGATCGCCGATGTCCCGGCTGCGACGCCCGCTATCGTTGCGCTCGCGCTGTGGTCGGCGCAGCACGATCTGCTGGCGGGCAGGGACGATATCGGCGTATGGCTGAAGCCGGCCGATGATCCGGAAGCGCTCGCCGGCGACGTCGCTCGGCTGCCG
>DASYJB010000186.1:0-3319 GCA_035996965.1 Casimicrobiaceae bacterium
GCGGACTGAACCAGCCCCCAAGGGTCGTCGGATCGGAAATGCTGCGCCTGAACACGGCGATTCCGCCGACGGCCGGCGGCGCGCAGAGCCGACTGGGCGTGCTCGGTGGCGACGTCGCGGGCTTCCCCAACGGCCGGCGCCCGGGTGATGACGTCGTCGACATCGAGCTTCGCGTGGCAATGGGCGTGCTTTGCACGTGGAGCATCGGTGGCTGCACGCCGGCGGACGCGCCCGCGGGCACGCTGCACTACACCGACGGCGCGTTCCTTGATTCGGGATTCTCCGACAACGCTTTCCCGTATCTTCGGACGCCGCTGAAAGGCTCGCCGAACGACGGACCCTAAAACGCGATAGGCCGGGCCGCCCGTCGCGGCCCGGCGAATCGGGTCTGAAGGAAAGATACCTTGTTACGGAATTTGCAAGCCGCTGCGATGCTTGCCATCGCCTTGCTCGCGATCACACCGGTTTTCGCGGAACCGTACATCCCGGGCGCGGACAGCGATGTGCTGGAACGCCTTCCGGAAAAAAACGACCCTTCGCTGCGCGATCTGAAGCGCCTGCGCATCGCCGCGAGCAAGCATCCCGATGATCTGGCCCTGGCGATACGCCTGGCCCGCCGGTCGATCGAGGCCGCGCGCGACTCCGGCGATCCGCGCTTCCTGGGTCAGGCGCAGGCCGCCCTCGCACCGTGGTGGAAATTGTCCGACCCCCCGGCCCCGGCGCTGCTGCTGCGGGCGACCATCAAGCAGAGCAACCACGATTTCGACGGAGCGCTCAGCGATCTCGATCGGCTGATCGCCGACAATCCCGCCGATGGACAGGCGTTGCTGACGCGAGCGACGGTGCTGACCGTGCAGGGAAAGTACCGCGCGGCCCGCGCCGACTGTTCCCGGATCGCAAGCTTGGCCGTGCCTCTCGTGTTCGCCGCATGCGACGCGGCGCCGGCCAGTCTCTCCGGTGAGGCGGCAAACGCTTACCGTTCGCTGCTCGGCGCGCTGTCGTCCGCTTCCGACACCGACGCAGCGCTGCGCGAATGGGCGCTGACCCTCGCCGGCGAGATTGCCGACCGCCGTGGCGACCATGCCGCCGCCGAGACGCACTTTCGCAGCGCGTTCGCTCTCGATCCCCGCGATCCGTACCTGATCGCCGCGTATTGCGACTTCCTGCTCGACCGAGGTCGCGCACGGGAGGTGCCGCCGCTTGTGGCGAATCAGACCCGGAACGACAACCTTCTGCTGCGTCTCGCTCTCGCCGAGCGGCAGCTGCCCGATGCAACATCGGCATTCGCCCGGCACCGGCGAGAACTTGCCGATCGCTTCGATGCCGCGCGCCGTCGCGGCGATTCGCTGCATGAGCGTGAGGAAGCGCGGTACCTGCTGATGATCGAAAACGATGCGGCGGGCTCCTTGCGGCTGGCGCGGGAAAACTGGCAAGTCCAGCGCGAGCCTGCAGACCTGCGCATTCTCTCGGAAGCAGCCAGCGCCGCCGGCGATGCTGGAGCGCTGCGCGAAGTCGCCGAGTGGACCGCCGCCAACGGACCGCTATACGCGGCGCTTCGCATTCCTGCCGGAGATCAACGGTGAAATCACGCGCAATCGCAGCGCTGCTGCTGTTCGCGCTTTGGACCGCGACAATGCCGGCGTCGGCGCACAAGGCCAGCGACAGCTATCTGACGCTGACGCGCACCGGCGGTGACTCCGCCGAAGTCTCGGGCCGCTGGGATATCGCACTGCGCGATGTCGACAATGCGATCACGCTCGACACCAACGGCGACGGCGACATCAGCTGGGGCGAAGTTCGTGCCAAGCATCGGTCGATCGCCGACTACGCGCTGTCGCGGCTGACGGTCGAGTCGAACGGAGCAAGCTGCAGCATCACGGCCGGCGAGCAGTTGATCGAGCAACACAGCGACGGCGCGTACACGGTACTCTTGTTGACCGGCCATTGTCCGCGGCCCGGCGCAGCGTTGACGGTCGACTATCGGCTGCTGTTCGATATCGATCCGCAACATCGCGGACTGCTGCAATATGTGGAGGCTGGCGCCGCTCACAGCGTCATTTTCGGCGTCGATTCGCATCGACAGAGCATCGGCGGCGCCGAAACCGGTCGACTCGAGCAGTTGCGCCAATACGTGCGCGACGGCGTCTGGCACATCTGGCTCGGCTTCGACCACATCCTGTTTCTGCTATCGCTGCTGCTGCCCGCCGTGCTGTTGCGGCGCGGTCGTGTTTGGCTGCCGGCAATCAGCTTTGGTGCGACGGCGATCGATGTTGCGAGGATCGTGACCGCATTCACCATCGCGCATTCGATCACGCTGACCTTGGCGACCCTGGACGTCGTTTCACCCAACGCTCGCTGGATCGAATCCGGCATCGCGCTCTCGGTCGCGCTCGCGGCACTCAACAATATCTTCCCGCTGGTAAGACACGGTCGATGGGTTGCCGCGTTCGGCTTCGGCCTGATTCATGGCTTCGGCTTCGCCGGCGCGCTCAACGATCTGGGGCTGCCGACCGGGTCGCTGGTGCTTTCGCTGTTCGGTTTCAATGCCGGCGTGGAGCTCGGCCAGCTTGCCATCGTAGCGTTGTTCCTGCCGGTGGCTTTCGCTTTGCGCGGGACGTGGGCCTATCGCCGGGCCATCCTCGCCGGCGGTTCGGCGGCCATCGTGGCGATCGCCAGTGTCTGGTTGATCGAGCGCGCGTTCAATCTAGCGTTGCCGGGTTTGGCGTTCGCAGGCTGAACGGCGCGCCGGCCGGCGGTCGGCCGCCGCTGCGCTGACGCAGGGCCTCCGGGTCGGGTCATCGGCATCCTTTACAATTGACCTCGGCACGGAATGACCTCTAGCGGCCTTCGTCGAATGCGATCCCTTCGTCCCTGGAAAGAACGCGTTGCCGCCGGCTTGCTGATTGCGGCAAGCCTGGCGATCGCCGGCGGATTCGCGTGGCAAGACCGCCATGCGCTACTCAGCGTGCCCGCCGCACCCGCTGGCACGCAAGCGGCCACTTCGCTGGCGAACGAGCAGGCGGCGCGCCTCGTTGCAGTCGGCTCGGTCGACACGCCGGCGGACGAGGCCATTATCGATACCAAGCTTCGCATCAGCGGCTGGGCGCTGGCTCCCGAGGGGATCGAGCGCGTCGAAATCCGCGTCGATGGCCGTCCGTACGCGGCGCGATACGGCATCGCCCGCCCGGACGTCGCGTCGGTCAAGTCCGGCTATCCCGACTCGGCGACATCGGGGTTCGAATTCAGCGGCGACTTCTCGAAGCTCGATCCCGTTCGTCACGCGATCAACGTCGTCGCGATCGACCGCAGCGGCCGAGAG
>DASYJB010000187.1:0-5726 GCA_035996965.1 Casimicrobiaceae bacterium
CGCGAATGCCCCAGCCCGCCGTGCCGAGGGTGAAAAGCACGGCCGCGACGGCGAGCATGATGAACACCGGATGCTGGCGGCGAACCTGCAATGCCAGAAGCAGGGCGCACGCGACCAGGCCGACCGAAAGCTCGAAGTACGCAGGCAGGATTAACGGCGCAACGATGCCCACCAGCGTCGATCCCAGTGCGCCCCCGGCCGAAACCATCAGATAGAACCGGGTCAGATAACGCGGCGGCGGCTTGAGACGGGCAAGCTCGCCATGGCAGAACATGCAGGCGATGAAGAGTCCGATGCAGAAGACGGGGATCTGCAGCTCGAGCCTGTGCGTCAACCCGCGAGTGGCGAGCGTCCAGCCCATGACACCCAGGGCGGCCGCAAGGGTCGCGGCGATCAGGTCGCGGCGGTACCAGCGCGAGCTGTCGAAGCAGAGAATGAACGTCAGCAGGTAGATCGACAGCGGCACGATCCACAATAGCGGGATCGACGAAATGTTCTCGCAGATGTGATTGGTCACGGCGAGCAGCAGGAACGAACCCGTCGCGGCGAGCGCTACCCAGAGAACTTGCCGCGCGACCGTCGGCCTGCCGTCGGACGCCAGCGCCGCGCCGTCGGGAGCCGGTGCCTTCGCCGCGCTTGCCGGTCGAGTCCGCAAGCTGTACCACGCGCATGCGGCGCACAGCAGTACGAACACCAGGTAGGCAGCGGACCATCCGTAGGACTGCATTCGGGTCGTCACCCATGGCTCGAGCGCGAACGGATAGCCGGCCAACGCCAGCATCGACGCGAGATTCGACAGCGCGAACAGTCGATAGGGGCTGCGGCCGGGAAATCGTCGCGCGAACCACGACTGAACGAGCGGACTGGTCGTCGACAACAGGAAATACGGCAGCCCGACCGTCAGAGCGAGCAGACCCAGGATCAACGGTGCCGGACTCTCGCCGCCCAGCGGCTTCCAGTGCGCGCCGGGAACGATCGGCAGCATCAGGCAACTCAGCGCGAGCAGCGCCAGGTGCAGCCGCAACTGGGCGCGGGCCTGAAGCCGGCGCACGACCAGATCGGAGTAGGCGTAGCCCAGCAGCAGGACGAGCTGGAAGAATACAAGACAGGTCGTCCATACATTGGCCGATCCGCCGAACCACGGCAGGATCTGCTTGGCCATGATCGGCTGCACGAGAAACAGCAGGAACGCGCTGCAGAAAATCGTGATCGCGTAGAGCGGCATCGGAACGGGAAGGGACGCGTCTAAGGCGTTGCGCGGGCAGCGCGCATTGTACGTGCGCGCCGGGGCCTGCGTCGCCTGCCACATGCTGCGAGCCCCGGCGGCGGGGGCTCAGTAGCTGGTCTTCTGGCGGAAGTAATCGATCCGGTCGATCGAGTGCACGCTGATGTCGTGCACGTCGATGTCCTGCAACAGCCTCAGCGGAATGTCGCTGCCCGCCGCGCCGCGTCCCCATATCTTGCGATAGAACTCGGCTTGCGAGCGCACGGCCTCATTGCCGACCGCCAGGATGATGTCGCCCGCCTTGAGGCCGGCTTGCTCGGCAGGGCTGTCGGGCGAGACGCGCGTGACGATCAACCGGCCTTGCACCTCGTCCGCCACCACGCCGAGCCACGGCCGAGCGGGACCGGAACGGTGTCCGGTTTGGACCATCTCGGAAAGGATCGGCTTCAACAGATCGATCGGGACGAACATGTTGCCCGGCAGATGCGGATCTGCCTCGGTCGCGTCGCGCAGGATCAGTGAGCCGACGCCGAGCAGCTTGCCGTCCTTGCCGATCAGTGCGGCGCCGCTCCAATTGAGCGTCGGCGGCGAGGTGTAAATCGCCTGGTCCAGCAGGTATTCCCAGCTGCCGATGAACGGGCGCCGCGAAACCACGTAGGCCAGTGTCGCCTGTTCGCGTCCGCCGGAATTGACGATCAGGACCGGATCCGTTTCGGCAAGCTTGCCCGAGTCCCCAAGCGCCAACGGCGATGCCTTCAGCGGCACCAGCGGCTGTACCAGTCCGAGCCCGCTGGAATGATCGTAGCCGACGACCCGCGCCGGCAGCGTACGGCCTTGATCATCGACGATGTCGACCTGGTCCGCTTCGACGATCAGGTAACCGATCGTCAGGATCAGCCCCTTGTCGTCGATGACGATGCCGGTCCCCTCGCGATCGGTGCCCAGCGTACCAGCGCTGCGCGCGTCGGGTAGCGCATGGGTCCGCACCTTGACCAGGGCGGAGAAGAATTTCTCGGCGTCGATGCTCGGGGCGGTGCCTGTGGTGGCGCGGTCGGCAGCGCCCGCGACGGGGGCGAATACGCAACAGGCGGCAACGACGGCGCCCCCGATCAGCCGACGGCATCGATCATTGACCAACCGTCCGAGCATCGGCGGCCTCCTTGAGATACGCGGCCCGTGGCGGCGCCCTTGCGATCGCCGCGTCGCGGTGGCACCGGGGTTCGCTTCGCAGCCCTCGCACGATTACAGCGATTTGACCGCGACCACGGTAACCGGGTTCCGGTCGTTATAATGCGGGCACTTTAGGGGACAAAGTGAGCGCAACGCGCAAGAAACCCGACGAGCTCCGCTCGCACCGCTGGTTCGGCTCCGATGACATGCGCCAGTTCGGACACCATTCGCGCATAGCGCAAATGGGGTATTCGCGCGCCGACTACATCGGCAAACCGATCATCGCCGTCATCAACACCTGGAGCGACATCAACGCCTGCCATTCGCATTTCAGGCAGCGCGCCGAGGAGGTCAAGCGCGGCGTGTTGCAGGCCGGCGGATTCCCGCTGGAGATGCCCGCGATCGCGCTGGCCGAGGTGTTCCAGAAGCCGACGACGATGCTGTACCGCAATCTGCTCGCGCTGGAGACCGAGGAGCTGCTTCGCTCGTATCCGGTCGACGGCGCTGTGCTGATGGGCGGTTGCGACAAGACGACGCCGGCGTTGCTGATGGGCGCCATCAGCATGAACCTGCCCGCGATCTTCATGCCGGCCGGCCCGATGCTTTCCGGCCATTGGCGCGACCAGGAGCTCGGAAGCGGGTCCGACGTCTGGAAATACTGGGCGGAAAAGCGCGCCGGCAACATCAGCGACCGGCAATGGCTCGAGCTCCAGGACGGCATCGCCCGCTCGCCCGGACACTGCATGACGATGGGCACGGCGTCGACGATGACGTCGGCCGCCGAGGCGCTGGGCTTCACGCTGCCCGGTGCGGCATCGATTCCCGCCGCGGATTCGCGGCACGGCAGGATGGCCGCGGACACCGGACGGCGCATCGTCGACATGGTGTGGTTGGATTTGAAGCCGCGCGACTTCATCACCGCCGGCAGCGTCGACAACGCGATCACGACGGCGCTGGCGCTCGGCGGCTCGACCAACTCGGTCGTGCACCTGATCGCGATCGCCCGCCGCGCCGGCGTGCCGCTGACTCTCGACCGCTTCGATGCGCTGGCGCGCAAGACGCCGCTCGTCGCCAACATCCGGCCGGCGGGAGAGCATCTGATGGAGGATTTTTTCTATGCCGGCGGCTTGCGCGCGCTGCTGGCGGGCATCGCCGATCTGTTGTCGGTCGACGAACGCACGGTCAATGGCAAGACGCTGGGCGAGAATATCGCCGGTGCCGAGGTGTTCAATGCCGACGTTATCCTGCCGCGCGACAAGGCTCTGGTGTCGGGCAGCAGTCTGGCGGTGCTGCGCGGCAATCTCGCTCCCGATGGCGCGGTGATCAAGCCGGCGGCGGCCGAGAGGAGACTGCTCAAGCACACCGGACCCGCGGTCGTCTTCGCCGACTACAACGACATGGCGGCGAGGATAGACGATCCGGCGCTCCCGGTGACCGCCGATTCGGTGCTGGTGCTGCAGAACGCCGGGCCGCTGGGCGCGCCCGGCATGCCCGAATGGGGGCAGTTGCCGATCCCGAAAAAACTGCTGGCGCTGGGGATCCGTGACATGGTTCGGATCTCGGACGCACGCATGAGCGGAACCAGCTACGGCGCATGCGTGCTGCATGTCGCCCCGGAATCGTTCGCCGGCGGCCCGCTGGCGCTGGTGCATGACGGAGATCTTATCGAGCTCGACGTCGAAGCGCGCAAGCTCGAGCTCAAGGTAAGCGACGCCGAACTCGCGACGCGCCGCGCCGCATGGAAAAAGCCGGCGCCGCGGTTCGTACGCGGCTACGGCGTGCTCTATCAGCAGCACATCACCCAGGCCGACCAGGGCTGCGACTTCGATTTCCTCGAAGGAATCGCGCCGACCGCCGAGCCGGAGATCCACTGACAATACGACCATTCCACTCGCTCCCTCGCCTCGTCGGCGAGGACGCCTACAGGCGACCATGAAAATAGTTCCGGCGGCAAAGCTCGTCACGCTCGTGACGGCCATCATGCAAGGCGGCGGCAGCAACGCGACCGAAGCGGCCACGGTGGCGCGGCGGCTGGTCGATTCCAATCTCGTCGGCCACGACTCGCACGGCGTGATCCGCGTGGGCAAGTACCTCGAGTGGGTGCGCGCCCGCTGGCTCGTCCCCAATGCGAGCCCGACGGTCGCGTTCGAAAACGACGCCATCGCCATCATCGACGGCAACCGCGGCTTCGGCCAGGTCGTCGGCGAATTCGCAGGCGGGCTCGGCACGCGCAAGGCGGCGGCAACGGGCATTGCGATGGTGGGCTTGCGCAATTGCGGTCATCTCGGTCGCGTCGGCGACTGGGCCGAGCTCGCGGCCGCGCAAGGCCAGGTCTCGCTGCATTTCCTCAATACCTCCGGCGCCCAGCGCGTCGCGCCGTTCGGTGGCAGCGACCGGCGCCTTTCGACGAACCCGATCACCATAGGCGTGCCAGTCGCCGGCGGCGATCCGGTCATCCTGGATGTGACGACGTCGACGGTGGCCGAAGGCAAGTTGTTCGTCGCGATCAACAAGGGCGAGCAGGTGCCGCCGGGTTGGATCATCGACAAGCACGGCCAGCCGACGACCGATCCGAAGGATTTCTACGACGGCGGCGCACTGCTCACCGTAGGCGCACACAAGGGCTCGGGATTGTCGATCGTCGTCGATCTGCTCGCCGGTGCGTTGTCGACGGGCAAAAGCTCGGACCCGGACGATACGGTGCTCCGCAACAACATGTTGTCGATCTATATTGCGCCGGCGGTCTACGACCGCGACGGCGCGATCGCGCGCGAGATCGCACGCTTCGTGGCGTGGGTCAAGGCGTCGCCGCCGTCCGTACCGGGGCAGCCGGTGCTGATGCCCGGCGAAGTCGAGCGCAGCATGCGGGCGCGGCGGACGCTCGAGGGCATTGCCGTCGACGACAAGACCTGGGCGGATATTCTGGATGCGGCGAAATCGGTCGGCATCGCGGCCACTCGAGTCGAAGCAATCGTCGCCTGATCGAGATTGGAGCCATCGCGCTCCACGGCGGCAGAGGCAACTCTGGTAAAATTAGACGCTTGGCCGAGTACCCCAGTTGGCCAAATCCGTGTGCCAAGATTAACCAGTCGTACAAAGGCCAAGTAGCTCAGTTGGTAGAGCAGCGGACTGAAAATCCGTGTGTCGGTGGTTCAATTCCGCCCTTGGCCACCACATTTCAAAAGGCGCTAGGTAACCGCTGGGTAACCGCGCGCCGTAAAACACGCACAGACGCGCCTCGGGCGAGTTCCTAGGCGTTCCGCTCTTGGCCCGCGATCGAAACCGGGCGCTACGCCCCGCAAAAAACATTTTCGCAGGGCCCGCGGACTGC
>DASYJB010000188.1:0-1877 GCA_035996965.1 Casimicrobiaceae bacterium
AATTCCGCACGACCGCGGGCTCTCGGGTCATTCGGACGCCGATCCGGGCCTCCATGCGCTGGTCGACGCCATCCTGGGCGCGCTCGCGGACGGCGATATCGGGGCGCATTTTCCGCCCAGCGATCCGCAGTGGAAAGGCGCGTCATCGGACCGCTTTCTGCAGTTCGCGGTCGATCGCGCGCGCCGGCGCGGCGGTCGCGTCGTCCATCTCGACCTCACGGTCGTCTGCGAAGCTCCGAAAATCGGCCCGCATCGCGACGCGATGCGGGCGCGCATCGCGCAGATCGCGGGCCTCTCGATCGATCGGGTCGGCGTCAAGGCGACCACCAGCGAGCAGCTCGGTTTCACCGGAAGGCGCGAAGGCATCGCGGCGTTGGCGACCGCCACCGTCCGCCTGCCCTGGAGCGCCGGTTGATCTGGAGCGTGACGTGATCGAGCGCGACATCGGCACGGCCGCCAGGCGCCTGCTCGCCCTCTGCCGCAAACGGCACTGGATGGTTGCGACCGCTGAATCCTGCACCGGCGGCTTGGTGGTAGCGGCCCTCACCGAAATCGCGGGATCCTCGGATGTCGTCGACCGCGGCTTTGTCACCTATTCGAACGCCGCCAAGCAAAGCATGCTGGGCGTGACGCCAACGACGTTGAAAAAATTCGGTGCCGTGAGCCGGGAGACCGCGGAAGCGATGGCGGCCGGCGCGCTTGCAAATTCGGACGCCGATCTGGCGGTTGCGATCACCGGCATCGCGGGTCCGGGCGGGGGAACGCGCGGAAAGCCGGTCGGCCTCGTGCATTTCGCGGCCGCGACGCGTGACGGGCGGCGCCTCCATCGCGCCCGGCGCTTCGGCGAGATCGGACGTCGCAAGGTGCGGCTGAAATCGGTCGTCGAGGCGCTGGCCATGCTCGAACTGTTGGCGAGCGGCGCTCAGGTCAGCGAGCGGCCCGCGTAGATCTGGTCCGCCCGCCGCTCGAAGGCGTCGGCAAACCGGCGAAACACCGCCTCGAACATCGCCCCCATCACGAATGCCAGGGCGCGGCTGCGGAATTCGTAATGCAGATAGAATTCGACGTCGCAGGCGTGCGGTTCCGCGCCACGAAAGCTCCAGCGATTTTCCAGCCGGTGAAACGGCCCGCTGAGATAGTCGACGAAGATCCGCAGGCCCGGTTTGTCGAGCGTGACGCGGGTCGTGAAGGTTTCCTGGATCAGCTTATAGGCGATCGTCATCTCGCAGACGACGGTATCGCGCCCGCGCTCGTCGCGGCCGCGCCGCCCGACCTTGAGCGAACGGCAAAAGGGAACAAATTCGGGATAGCGCTCGATGTCGGCGACGAGATCGAACATGTCGGCGGCGCCGTGCCGCACGCGGCGTTTGGTCGAGAATTCCGGCATGTCAGCGCTCGGCGGCTCGCGCGGCCCTGAGCTTGGCGAAATCCTCGCCCGCATGGTGCGACGAGCGGGTCAGCGGCGACGCCGCCACCATCGAGAACCCTTTTGCATAGGCGATCGTCTCGATCGCCTTGAATTCGTCGGGCGGAACGAAGCGCTCGACCGCGTGATGCTTGCGCGTCGGCTGGAGATATTGGCCGATGGTGAGGAAGTCGACGTCGGCGGAGCGCAGATCGTCCATCACCTGGAGCACTTCATTGCGAGTCTCGCCCAGCCCCAGCATGATGCCCGACTTGGTGAACATGTGCGGGTCGAGTTCCTTCACGTGCTGTAAAAGTCGGATCGAATGGAAATAGCGCGCGCCCGGCCGCACCGTGAGGTAACGCGACGGGACGGTTTCGAGATTGTGGTTGAACACGTCGGGCCTGGCCGCAACCACGACGTCGAGCGCGCCGTCCTTGCGCAGGAAGTCGGGGGTCAGCACCTCGATCGT
>DASYJB010000189.1:0-2496 GCA_035996965.1 Casimicrobiaceae bacterium
AAGTCCACGCTGCTGGCTGTCGTCGCCGGCCTCGAGCGGCCGAGCGCCGGCACGGTCGAAATCGGCGATCGCGTGGTCAACGACATCGAGCCCAAGGACCGCGACATCGCCATGGTGTTCCAGTCCTACGCGCTCTACCCGGCCATGACGGTCCGCCGCAACATCACCTTCGGCATGGAATGCCGCGGCGTGCCGAAACAGAAGCAAAGCGAGGCCGTGGCGCGCATCGCCGGGCTCCTGCAGATCGACGGACTGCTCGAGCGCAAGCCGGCGCAGCTTTCGGGCGGCCAGCGCCAGCGCGTCGCCATGGGCCGCGCGCTGGTGCGCGATCCCCTGCTCTTCCTGTTCGACGAGCCGCTTAGCAACCTCGACGCCAAGCTGCGCGTCGACATGCGCACGGAGATCAAGCAGCTCCACCAGCGCATCGGCACCACGATCGTCTACGTCACGCACGACCAGATCGAGGCGATGACGATGGCAAGCCGCATCGCCGTCATGGACAAAGGCGAGATCCAGCAGTTCGACTCGCCGGAAACCGTCTACAACAGGCCGGCCAACCTGTTCGTCGCGCGTTTCCTCGGCACGCCGCCGATGAACACCGTGCCGGCGCGTCTGACGCGCGACGGCGATTCGCTGGCCGCGATCATCGGCGCCGGCCAGCCGGGAGCGGCGACGCTGCCGCTGCCAACGCAGACGGCCGTCGCCGCCCGCGCCTACATGGATCGCGAGGTCATCCTCGGCATCCGGCCGGAATGCATTTCCGACGGCGCCAAGCGCGCGGCCGACATTCCCGCCACCCGGATCGAGGCCGAGGTCGAAGTGAGCGAGCCGACCGGCGCGGAGACGATCGTCCTGATCCGGATCGCGGGCGTTCGCCTGCGCGCGCGCGTCGCGCCTGATATCAAGCTGCGCCCCGGCCAATCCGCGAGCTTTTCCGTCGACACCAGGACAATCTGCCTGTTCGATCCGCAAACCGAGCGGCTGATCGCATGAGTTTCACGAATTACCTAAGACTCGGCGCCGCGATGGTCGCGACGCTTCTGGTCCTGTTGGCATCGCCTGGTGCGATCGCGCAGGAGGAATTTCCGCCACCCTCGGGCAAGGGCCGCGTCGTCGTCATGGCGTCGGGCGCGACCGGCATACCGAATTATCGCGACGTCGCCCGCAGGATCGCCGCTCTCGGTTACGATGTGGTGCTGTTCGATGCGAACAATTGGGCCGGAACGCAGGACCGGGGCTTGCGCGACGCCATCGCGCAGGCGCAGCGCATGCCGCACGCCCTGCCGGGCAAGGTCGGGCTGGTGGGCTTCTCGCTGGGCGGCGGCTACGTGCTGGGCTATGGCACCCAGTGGAGCGACCAGGTCGCCGTTGTGGCCGCCTGGTATCCGTCCACGACCCCCTTCAAGGATCCGCCGGCCTGGGCCGGCCGCGTGCGCGTGCCGACGGTGATGTTCGCGGGCGAGAACGACACCTACCATAACTGCTGCCTGATCGACAAAGCGCGCGCGATCGGCAAGGCGGCCCAGGCGGCGGGTGCGCCCTTCGAGCTCACGACCTATCCGAACACGCCGCACGGCTTTAACATCCTCGGCGCCAACTACAAGGCGCAGGCCTACGGCGATGCGTTCGCCAGGACAGAGGCGGCGTTGAAGAGGAACATGAACTGAAGCGACACTCCGTGAACGAAGAAAACAGGGACGACTGATCGCATGAGTTTCACGAAATACCAAAGCCTCGGGGACCGCGTCGTGCTCGTCAGCGGCGGCGCCAGCGGTATCGGCGAGGCGTTCGTGCGGGCTTTTGCCGACAACGGCGCGCGCGTGGCCTTCTCGACCTTCAGGAAGAGGCAGGACAGGTCCTGGCGAAATCGTTGGCCGGATCGGTGCGCCACGCGCCGCTTTTCCTCCGCTGCGACGTCACCCGCACCGACGAGCTCATAGCAGCGATTGCCGAGGCGAGGCGAAAGCTCGGGCCTGCATCGGCGCTGATCAACAACGCCGCCAACGACCAGCGTCAGACCTTCACCGACGTGACGCCGGAGGAGTTCGACAGGACGATCGCGGTCAATTTCCGTCACGTCTATTTTGCCTCCCAGCCGTCGTGCCGCAGATGGTCGAGTTGGGCGGCGGATCGATCGTCAACATGTCGTCGATCACCTGGCAGGTCGGCGTGCCCGAGCTGATGGGTTACGCCTCGGCCAAGGCCGCCGTGGTCGGCTTTACCCATTCGCTGGCGCGCCAGGTCGGCAAGCACCGCATCCGAGTCAATGCCATTGCCCCGGGGCTGGTACTGACGGAGAAGCAACAAAGGCTGTGGTATCCGACGGAGGAGAAGGTCGCCGCGGTGGTGAAGAGCCAGTTCCTGCCCGACACCATCATGCCGGCCGACATCGCCCGGCTGGCGCTGTTCCTCGCCGCCGACGACAGCCGTATGATCACCAAGCAGACCTTCAACGTGAACGGCGGGCGCGCATGATCGCGCTCGACCGGCGCCAAT
>DASYJB010000190.1:0-20206 GCA_035996965.1 Casimicrobiaceae bacterium
GCCTTGTCCATCGCGTCGAAGCGCTTTTCCATCATCGCCATGAAGTCTTTCTTGGTGACCATGCCGTCCTTGTTCGCCATCTTCTTCATTTCCATCGAGAACGGCGAGAGGCCGGTATCGTCGGCCAGCGCCACCGGCGCCGACAGCGCGGCAATAGCCAGCATCGCGCCAAACGACATTGCCTTCACGGTCTGTTTCATCGTCATCTTGTGCTCCTTCCTGTAGTGGATCTCGGGGCGAGGCCCGGTTTCGCTCCACCGGGCGCGAGCGCATCGCACGCTCACGCCTTTGGTCGAAGCGACCTGCCATAGCTTACAGCGGGCGCCGTTATTCTACCCGCACCCGGCGGAGGCAGGTACATCGCCCGAGGACCGCCGGGGGTCGCGACGGGGCAGGGTAGAATCGGCCGGTGACCCTCCGGCAACCGAAGCGCGGCGCCCGCCTGCTGGGACTGTTTTTGAGCCTGGCGCTTGCCCTCAGTGCGGCCGCCCAGCCGCAACTCCCCGAGCGGCCGTCCGGATGGACGGCCAAGCAAGCCGTCAGCGGCCGGCACCAGATGGTCGCCACCGCTAACCCGCTCGCCACCGACGCCGGCGACGCGATCCTTCGCCGGGGCGGCAGCGCGGTCGACGCCGCGATCACCGTACAAATGGTGCTGAATCTGGTCGAGCCGCAGTCGTCGGGCATCGGTGGCGGCGCGTTCATGCTTGTTCACGACGCCCGGCGGAAGACGCTTCTTGCCTATGACGGCCGCGAGACCGCGCCGGCCGCGGCGCGGCCCGACCGTTTTCTGGACGCCGCGGCCCGGCCGATGCGTTTTTTCGACGCGGTCGTCGGTGGGCGCTCGGTCGGCGTCCCCGGGACGCTTCGAATGCTCGAATTGGCGCATCGGCGCCACGGCAGGCTCGCCTGGGCGAGCCTGTTCGAGCCCGCGATCCGGCTGGCTGAGCACGGCTTTGTCGTCAGCCGGCGATTGAGCAAGGCGATCGGCGCCGAGGGCGCCATGCGACAGGACCGGGCGCGGGCTTACTTCCATAATGCCGACGGAACGCCGCTCGCCGCCGGGCAGCTGCTCGTGAATCCTGCCTTTGCGGCGACGCTCAAGCGCATCGCCGCCGAAGGTGCGAAGGCCTTTTACACCGGCGAGATCGCGCACGACGTCGTGCAAACCGCCGACGGCTACGCCGCCAACCCCGGGGATCTGACCGCCGCTGATCTCGCGGCCTACCGCGCGCGTGTCCGCAAGCCGGTCTGCGGGCAATACCGCAGTTACCGCGTTTGCGGCGTGCCGCCGCCGTCGGCCGGCGGCATTGCCGTCCTGCAGATGCTGGGAATGCTGGAGCGGTTCGACATGGGGTCGATCGGCAGCAGCGATTTGATCAGCGCGCATTTGTTCAGCGAGGCGGGACGGCTCGCTTACGCCGACCGCGACATGTACGTGGCGGACCCGGATTTCGCCACGGTGCCGGCCGGGCTCACCGACCGCGCTTATTTGCGCCAGCGCTCGATGCTGATTCGTCTCGATTCGAGCATTGGCTATGCCGCGCCGGGCGCGCCGCCGCCGATCGCCGCAGCGGACAACGCCCGCTTCGGCCACGGCGAAGCGCTGGAATTGCCTTCGACTTCGCATATTTCCATCGTCGATCGCTACGGCAATGCGGTGGCGATGACGACGACGATCGAGGACGCTTTCGGCAGCAAATTGATGACCGCTGGCGGATTTCTGCTCAACAACGAGCTGACCGATTTCAGTTTCGTGCCGGTCGAATCCGGCCGTCCGGTCGCCAATAGCGTCGAGGGCGGCAAGCGCCCGCGCTCGGCGATGGCGCCGACGATCGTCTACGATGCGCGGGGACGGGTCACCGTCGTCGCCGGCTCGCCCGGCGGGCCGGCCATCATCAACTACGTCGCCAAAACGCTGATTGCCATCCTCGACCGAGGGCTCGATCCGCAGACTGCCGTCGATCTGCCCAATATCGGCAGCCGCAATGGTCCGACCGAGCTCGAACGCGGCACCAGCGCGGAAGCGCTTGCATCCAAGCTCGAGGCGCTGGGAGAGGCGACGCAAATCGTCGACCAGAACAGCGGCCTGCAGGTGATCGTGCGCGCAGCCGGGCGCTGGCGCGGCGCCGCCGATTCGCGCCGCGAAGGGACGGTGCAGGGTGACTGAGGACAGATCCGCGCGGGCGAGCGCGAGCCCGCATCGCGTCGTCATCGTCGGAGGCGGTGCCGGTGGTTTGCCGCTCGCGACTGCGCTCGGCGACAAGCTCGGCCGGCGCGGCAAGGCCGCGATCACGCTGGTCGATCGTGCCGAAACCCACGTGTGGAAGCCGCTGCTGCACGAGGTCGCGGCCGGCCGCATGGATGCGGCCGCGCACGACGTCGATTACCTCGCGGTCGCGTACTGGCACGGCTTCCGCTTTCGCCAAGGCGCGGTCGAGAGCTTGAACCGCGCGCGCCGCGAGCTTAAGGTGGGCTCGGTCGACGACGACGACGGCAGGCAGGTTCTGCCCGGGCGCAGCGTTCCGTATGACACTTTGATCTTCTGCATCGGCAGCACGACCAACGACTTCGGCATTCCCGGTGTGGCCGCCTACGCAATCTCTCTGGATACCCCGCTCGACGCCGAGCGCTTCCACCGCCGGTTGCTCGCCGCGGCAGTGCGCGCTGACGGCGAAGCGGCCGAGGGCCGACCTTCGCATGTCGACATCGTCATCATCGGCGCGGGCGCAACCGGCGTCGAGCTGGCGGCGGAGATACGCCAGACGACCCGCACGCACGCCCTTTACGGGCTGGACAAGCTCGATCCCGCCCGCGACATCCGCCTGACGCTACTCGAGGCGGCGCCGCGCATCCTGCCGCAACTGGGCGAACGGATCGCCAAGGCGGCGACCGAGCTTCTCGGCAGGCTGGGTATCGCCGTGCTCACCGGCGAGCGTGTCGTCGCCGTCGACGAGGAGGGCGTGCACACCGCCGACGGCACGACGCTCCGCGCCGATCTGATCGTCTGGGCCGCAGGCATTCAGGCGCCACCGCTGCTGGCCCAGCTGGACGGTCTCGAGGTCAATCGCGCCAACCAGCTCGTCGTCACGGCGACCTTGCAGACGACGCGCGATCCCGACGTCTTCGCCTTTGGCGATTGTGCCGCGGCGCCCTGGCTGGGACGCGGCAAGGAAGGCGCGCTGGTGCCGCCGCGGGCGCAGGCGGCGCGGCAACAGGCGGCGCTGCTGGTGCGCACGATGCGGGCGCGGCTGGACGGAGCGCCGCTGCCCGAGTTTTATTTTCACGATTTCGGTTCGCTGGTCTCGCTTGGCGAATTGTCGGCGGTCGGCAACCTGATGGGCAGGCTGATCGGCGGCAGCATGCTGATCCAGGGGTTGATCGCGCGCGCGATGTACGCCTCGCTATACAAGCTGCATCAGGCGTCGATACACGGCTACTTTCGCGTGGCGCTCGACACGATCGGGCGCTTTCTGCGCCGCCGCATGGAGCCGCGCGTCAAGCTGCATTGACGCGCGGAGGCGCGGCCGGCTACCAGATCGTCACGCGTTTTTCCGGCGGCAGATACATTTTGTCGCCGGCCTTGACGTCGAAGGCGCGGTAGAACGCGTCCTGATTGATGACCGCGGCGTTGGATCGTAGCGTATTGGGCGAGTGCGGATCGCTCTTGATCAGGCGCACCGTATAGTCGTCGCGCATCTTGGTCCGCCAGCCTTGCGACGAGCCCATGAAAAAGCGCTGATCGCCGGTCAGACCGTCGATCACCGGCGCTTCCTTGCCGCGGAGCGAGATGCGATACGCCTTGTACGCGATCGCGAGCCCCGAGTTGTCGGCGATGTTCTCGCCCAGCGTCAACTCGCCGTTGACGTGATAGCCGGCCACCGGTTCATAGGCGCTGTACTGCTGGATCAGGGCCTTGGTCTTGGCGGCGAATTTTTCGTGATCCTCGGCCGTCCACCAGTCGTGCAGGTTCCCGTCGCCGTCGTACTGGCTGCCCTGGTCGTCGAAGCCATGGCTGATCTCGTGGCCGATCACCGCGCCGATCGCGCCGTAATTGACCGCGTCGTCGGCTTGCGCGTCGAACAGCGGCGGCTGCAGGATGGCCGCGGGAAACACGATCTCGTTGAGCTCGGGGTTGTAATAGGCGTTGACCGTCTGCGGAGTCAGGAACCATTCACCGCGATCGATCGGCTTGCCGAGCTTGGCGATGTTGCGGCGATATTCGAATTCGTTGGCGCGCATCACATTGCCGACCAGATCGACCGATACGATCCTCAGCGTCGAGTAGTCGCGCCATTTTTTCGGATAGCCGATCTTGGGCATGAACTTCGCGAGCTTGTCGAGCGCCTTCGCCTTGGTCGTCGGGCTCATCCAGTCGAGGTCGCCGATGCTCTGACGATAGGCGGACAGAAGATTCGCGACCAGCGCATCCATCCGCGCCTTGCTCTCCGGCGGAAAGTATTGCTCGACATACACCCTGCCCAGGTCCTCCCCGATCGAATCGTCGACGAGCTGCACGCCGCGTTTCCAGCGCGGCCGAATCTCCGGCGTGCCGTTGAGCGCCGTGCCGAAAAACGCGAAATTAGCGTCGACATAAGGCTTGGAGAGATAAGGCGCGAAAGCACTCAGCACGTGCCAGCGGAAATACGCCTTCCACACCGGCAGCGGCGTCTGGTCGAGGATTTTCGCGAAGGCGGTGATATAGCTCGGCTGGCTGACGATCAGATAGGTCACCTTGCCCTCGACGCCGGCGCTGTCCAGGTAGCGCTTCCAGTCGTAGCCGGGCGCGAGCGCACCGAGCTTGTCGAGCCCGACCTTGTTATAGGCCTTGATCGGGTCGCGCAGCTCGACTTTGGTCCACTGCACCCTGGCGAGCTCGGTCTCCAGGGCGACGATCGCCGAGGCGTCATGCGTCGCATCGGGATCGCCGGCCATCGCCATCATCTGTTCGACGTGCGTCCGGTACTTGGCGCGCGCCGCGCTTAGCTTGACGTCGGCATCGTCCAGATAGTAGTCGCGGTCCGGCAAACCGAGGCCGGCCTGTCCGAGATCGACGATGTAGCGGGTCGAGTTCTTGTTGTCCTGGTGCACCTGCGCGGTAAACGGCGCATTGACGCCGATCCGGGCCAGATGCCCGATAGTCGCCGCGACGTCTCGCTTGTTCTTTATCGCCTCGATTCGGGCGAATTCTGCGGAGAGCGGCTTGGTCCCCAGCGCTTCGAGCCGAGCCTCGTCCATGAAGCTGCGATACAGATCGCCGATACGCTGCGGTGCTCCCGGCTTCGGATGCGCCTGCGCACTTTCCTTCTCGACGATGCCGCGCAATTGCAGCTGGGTGTCGTCATAGATCTTGCTCCCTGCGCTGTACGCGGCCTTGTCCGGGGGAATCTCGGTCGTGGCGAACCATTTGCCGTTGACGTGACCCGACAGATCGTCCTGCGGCCGCACCTTCGGTTCGATCTGGCTCATATCTATGCCCGAACGCAACGGCGCAGACGCGTCGGCGGCCCGGGCGAGCGTTCGCGCCGGCGGTTCGGCCGCCTGCGCGCTGACAGCGAAAACGCCGAAGCAAAGGGAAGTCAACAGAAGTCGTTTCATCGTAGACCCATCGTCGCGAAGGTTATTTTGGTGCCCGCCATACGGTCGCCCGGCGCGCACGATCCTGGCGACGCCATTCGCTGATGCGATCCGCCGACAACATTGTCGCAGCTCCGGCGGTCCGCCGGCGGATTCACGATGCGGCGCGCGAGCAGCCGACCAGACGCCGCCGGCGCCGACGAATTGACGCGCGCGCGCAGCGAGTTCAGGGCTGGAACCCGGCGACGCCGAACTGCCAGAACAGGAAGGTGAAAATATCGGCGCGCTCTTCGTAAGCCTGTTTCTTGGTCGAGCCTATGCCGTGACCGGCGTCGTAGTCGATGCGCAACAGGACCGGCTTGCCGCTCGAGGCTGCGGCCTGAAGGCGAGCCGCCATCTTGCCAGCCTCCCACGCGTCGACCCGCGGATCGTTGATGCCGGTGATGACCAGCACCGCCGGGTATTTCACACCGTCCTTGATGTGATGGTACGGGCTCATTGCCAGCAGGGCCTTGAACCCTTCCTCGGTCTTGATCGAGCCGAATTCGGGGACGTTCGGCGCACCGTTCGCGGTGGTCTCGAAGCGCAGCATGTCGGAGGCGGGCACCTGGTCGATCGCCGCGCCGAACAGCTCGGGTCGATCGGTGATCGAGCGACCGACGAAAATGCCGCCGGCGCTGCCGCCCCAGATGGCCAGCCTGGCGGACGACGTGTACCTGTTGGCGATCAGCCACTCGGCGCAGGCGATCGCATCGTTCCAGGTATTCGGCTTGGTCGCCTTGTACCCGGCCTTGTACCAATCCTCGCCGTTCTCGCCGCCGCCGCGCACGTGCGCGACCGCAAAAATGCCGCCGCGCTCGAACCACGGCAGAAACGTCGGCCGGTAGAAAGGAAGCTGCGAAATGCCGTAGGCACCATAGCCGTACAGGATCGTCGGATTGTTGCCATCGAGCTTGATGCCGCGCTTGTGCACGATCGACAGCGGCACCAGCGTGCCGTCCTTCGCCATCGCGCCCACTTCGGTCGCGACCAGATCCGTTGGCGCGTCGTATTTCCCCTTCGGTTGCAGGCCGGTATCGGTTACCGTCCCGCGCTGCGGATTGTATTCGTACCACGCGTTGGAGCGCGTCCAGCTCCCGGCTTCGAACAGCGCGCCCGGCAGGCGCGGGTCGGCCGCCAGCGCATCCATGTCTCCGGCGAACGGCAGCGTGATCGCGGCGGCTTTCGCGCCGGCGCCGTAACCGAGACGCAACAGATTGCTGATGCCGCCCTTCATGCGGCGGACGTACAGCGCATCCTTGGCGCCGGCGAGCCCGGTGATGACATTGTCGCTTTCGGGAACGACGACTTCGGCGGTCGCGATGTCGCCCTGCGCAAGCTCCATCCGGAGCACCTTGAAGTGCGGCGCGCCGTTGTGCGACATCAGGTAGATCGTGTCGCCGTGGATCGCCAGATCGGTGACGCCGTCGCTGTAATCGACGACCTTGCGCCATGGCGTTTTGTCGCCGGCCAGCGAAGCCAGCGGCGCGGCGTAGAGCTTGGCCTCACGCTGCACACCGTTGACGATCAGCGCGAATACAAAGGAAGAGCCGGGCACGTGTCCGGCGGCAACGTTCTCGACCGGCTCGAGCGCAATGCCCGGGACGACTCCGGCTCCGAACAACGCGGCGTCATCGTCAGGGTTGCTTCCCAGCCGATGCAAAAAGGCGCGCTGGTTGAGATACTTTGCCGTCGCCGGCATGCCGGGGGCGAGCTTCTGCAGCCGGCTGTAGAGCAACGTGCCGTCGGGCAGCCAGGAAGGCGACGCGAAGAGCGCGCGATCGATCGCGTCCCCGGTGTCCTTGCCGGCCGCGACGTCGAAAACGTGCAGAACGCTCTCTTCCGAGCCCCCCTCGGAAATGCCGTAGGCGAGGTACTTGTTGTCCGGCGAAGGCTGGAAATAATCGATCGCGTAATGGGTGCCCGGTGAGGTCGCGCGCTTGTCGGGATCGATCAGAAGGCGCTCCTTGCCCCCGGCGCCTGCTCGCATGTACAGCTTCAGCGTGTTGTCGCTGGCGAATCGCTTCAAATAGTAGAAGGTGCCGTTGTTCGGTTGCACGCCCGTGACGCGCGCCGCGGTGTCGTCGCCGTAGCGCTGGATTTCCTTGAAGATCGCCGCACGCTGCGGAATGCGGTCGAGCGTCGATCGCGTCGCGTCTGCCTGAGCCTTCATCCACGCAGCGACCTCGGGATTTTTCAGGTCTTCGAGGGCGCGATAAGGATCGGCGATCGTCGTGCCGAAGTACGTGTCGCTGGCGGGCTGCGACGGAGGCGAGAGTTTCGCCTGCCCGAATGCCGCGCCCGCAGCAAGCAAACCGAACAGCGCCGCGAAACAGCGTGTCGCAAGGGTAAAAACAGCCATGAATGCTCCCTATTGAAAGCGTGGTGGACCGAATAATTATGCCCGCAGCCTTGGGGCGGACGGCATCATAGGGCGATATACTGCGGCCTCCGTCAGGTCGCGCATCCGAAAGATGTTATCCGAGCTCCTGTCCGCGGCGATCCTGCTGATTCTGGTGATCGACCCTTTCGGCAACGTGCCTTTGGTCGTCAGCGCGCTGCAGGCGACGCCTCCGGCGCGCCGCCGGTGGGTCGTGTTGCGCGAATGCGTGATCGCCTACGCGGTGCTCCTAGCCTTCCTGTTCGGCGGCCGCGCGTTCCTGATGCTGATGCATGTCTCCGAAACATCGCTTTCGATCGCCGGCGGCGTCATTTTGTTCCTGATTGCCTTGAGGATGGTTTTCTCGCACCCGGAGGGCGTCTTCGGCGACACCAGCGGCAGCGAGCCCCTGCTCGTGCCGCTGGCCATTCCGGCCATCGCCGGACCGTCGGCGCTGGCGACGGTCATGCTGATGGCCTCGCGCGAACCCGAGCACATCGACGTATGGCTGCTCGCGCTGACGATAGCGATGGTGGCGACGACGCTGGTGCTGCTCGCCGCCGGCCGGCTGCAGCGTCTGTTGGGCGAGCGCGGGATGCGCGCGTTCGAGCGTCTGATGGGGCTCGTGCTGACCGCGGTCGCCGTCGAAATGCTGCTGGGCGGAATCAAGAGCATTGCCGCGCAATTTAGCGGCTGACTGGGACGTCCCCAGAGTTTTCTTACGCAGCCAACAGCCAACCTTCCTCGCGTCGCGCGGCGCCGGCGCGCTCGAGCTCGGCGATCAGCATTTCCGCCAGCGCTTCGGGAGCGAGCCGGAAAAAGCGCTGGTTGAATTGGCGGTAGATCTCGACGCGCTCGACATAGGTCGGCATTTCGGCCAGCGGCAAGCGTCGTTGGTCGAGCAGGGCGAAACTCAGCAGAGCTTTGAGCGCATACTTCGCCACGCGCACGCTGCTGGCTTCAAACGCGGCGGTGCGTTGGTAAGCGCGTTCGAGCGCTGCGGCGACATCGGTGAAGGGCGCGCCGTGACCGGGAATCACAATGCTGACGTCCAGTCCTGCCAGCATGTCCAGCGTTGCACGCGTGGCGGGCATCGCGCGCGGGTCGATCTCGAGCGGCATGACCAGGCCGTAGCCGTTTTCCCATAAGGCGTCCCCCGAGATCAGGATGCCGTGCTCGGGATTGTGGAACACCAGCGCAGCCATGTCGTGTCCCGGTGCGGCAAGCGCTCGCCATTCCAGTCCGCCCCACACATGCGTTTCACCCGGCCGAATGACTTCATCGTAGCCGAAGCGGTCGGTTCGCTGGTCGCAATAGCCGAGCAGCAGGGCCATCTCGTCCCAGCGGTCGATCAACGGTGCCTCGGCTTCGGGCAGCGCGATCGGGCATCGGTAATGCGCCTTGATCGTCGCGTTGCCGCCGATGTGGTCGCTGTGGCAGTGGGTGTTGACCAGTCGCGCCAAGGGCTCGTTGCCGATCCCCGCGGGTGTCGCGAGCAGCGCCATGGTCAGCGGCGCGTGACGCACGTAGCCGGAGTCGATCAGCACGTGTCCGTCACGGCTTTTGAGCAACACGTTATTCGACGAAAGCCAGTCGCGGACAAAGACGTGCAGTTGCGGCGGCAGCTTCGGGCCGGCGCTCATTGCAACCTGCCCAGAAACTCCTCGATCAGTCCGACGCGATCCTCGACCGTCGGCGCGGCGCGCTCGATCCGCACGCGATCCTGGCCGGCGAAGCGGTAACGGCCGTCCTGCTGGATCAGCGCGATCAGCTTGCCGGCATCGAACGGCGGCCGCGGGCCGAACAGGACCTGCGAACGATCGGGCCCGGCGTCGACCTTTACCACGCCCAGAGGCCTGGCCAGCAGACGCAGTCGATGGCAATAGAGCAGCGCCTGCGCCTGCTCGGGCGGCAGGCCGAAGCGGTCGATCAGCTCCTCCTGCATCGAAGTAAGCTCGGCCGCGGTGTCGCAGTTTGCCAGCCGCTTGTAGAGCACCAGCCGCTCGTGCACGTCGTTGCAGTAGGTCTCCGGCAACAGCGCCGGAACATGCAGGTTGATCTCGGTGGTGACGCTCATCGGATCGTTGAGGTTCGGCTCGCGTCCCGAGCGCAGCGAATCGACCGCTGCCTTGAGCATTTCGGTGTAGAGCTGAAAGCCGATCTGCTGCATCTCTCCGGACTGCTCGTCGCCGAGCACCTCTCCGGCGCCGCGGATTTCCAGGTCGTGCATCGCCAGATAGAAGCCGGAGCCCAGGTCCTCCATCAGCTGTATCGCCTCGAGCCGCTTCTTCGCCTGCACCGACAGCGCCTCCTCGCGCGGCGTCAGCAGGTAGGCGTACGCCTGGTGGTGCGAACGCCCGACCCGGCCGCGCAGCTGATGGAGCTGCGCCAGGCCGAACTTGTCGGCGCGATGGATGATGATCGTGTTGGCGGTCGGCACGTCGATGCCGGTCTCGATGATCGTCGAGCAAAGCAAGAGATTGGACCGCTGCTGATAGAAATCGCGCATCACCCGCTCGAGATCGCGCTCGGGCATCTGGCCGTGTGCGATCGCGATGCGGGCCTCGGGCATCAATGCCTCGAGTTTCTGCCCCATCGTCGCGATCGTGTCGATGTCATTGTGCAGGAAGTAGATCTGTCCGCCACGCTTGAGCTCGCGCAGGCAGGCCTCGCGCACGATGCCCGGCGAGTATTGCGACACGAAGGTCTTGATCGACAAGCGCCGCTCGGGCGCGGTCGCGATCACCGAAAAGTCGCGCAGCCCCTCGAGCGACATCGCCAGCGTGCGCGGAATCGGCGTCGCCGTCAGGGTCAGCACGTCGACCTCGGCGCGCAGGCGCTTCAGCTGCTCCTTCTGTCTCACGCCGAAGCGATGCTCCTCGTCGATCACCACCAGGCCGAGGCGCTTGAATTTCACGTCGCGTTGAATCAGCTTGTGCGTTCCGATGACCAGATCGATGCGTCCGCTGGCAAGGCCCTCGAGCACCGTCTTCATCTCGGCCGCCGAGCGGAAGCGCGACAATTCGGCGAGCTTCACCGGCAGGTCGCCGAAACGGTCGGAGAAGGTCTGGAAATGCTGCTCGACCAGCAAGGTCGTCGGCACGAGCACCGCGACCTGCTTGCCATCCGCGACTGCGACGAACGCCGCACGCAGCGCCACCTCGGTCTTGCCGAACCCGACGTCGCCGCAAACCAGCCGGTCCATCGGCTTGCCGGACGTGAGGTCGCGGATCACCGCCTCGATCGCGGCCGCCTGGTCGGGCGTCTCCTCGAAACCGAACCCCGCGGCGAATGCCTCGTACTCGTGGAGGTCGTACTTGAACGCGTGTCCTTGCCTGGCGGCGCGCTGGGCGTAGAGGTTCAACAGCTCGGCAGCGGTGTCGTGGGCGCGCTGTGCCGCCTTTTTCTTCGCCTTGTCCCATTGTCCGCTGCCGAGTTCGTGCAGCGGCGCCGCGTCGGGCGATGCGCCGCTATAGCGGCTGATCAGATGCAGGCTGGATACCGGCACGTAAAGCTTGGCGTCGTTGGCGTAGAGCAGGTGCAGGAATTCGTTGGGTCCGTCGCCGAGATCGAGCGTCGTCAGGCCGAGGTAGCGTCCGATGCCGTGCTGCTCGTGCACGACCGGGTCGCCGATCCGCACCTCGGACAGATCGCGCAACATCGCGTCGACGTTGCTGCGCCGCGCGTCGCGCTTGCCCGGCCTGCGTACGACTCCCGCGTAAAGCTCGGCTTCGGTGATCAGCGAGATATTCGCCTCGGGCCAGACGAAGCCGGCATGGAGCGGACTTGCGACCAACGCCGGGCTCGCGTCGCCGGCGATGAACTCGGCCCAGTCGGCGACCACCGCCGGCTTGAATCCATATTCGGCGAAATACTGCTGCATGGTTTCGCGGCGGCCGAGGCTCTCCGCCGCGATCAATACGCGCTCGCGCGTGGCGGTCACATGGCGCTTGAGTGCGCGCAGCGGATCGTCAGCGCGGCGATCGACCTGGACCGCGGGAACGGCATGCGTACCGTGTTCGCGACGAGATCCCCTGGCCTGCGCGGCGACGGTCCCGCCAGCCGGCGCCGCGGCCTCTGCAGCGCCTTCCTCGACCGGGTCCTCGGTTGCGCTATCCGCGGCTGCGGCGTGTTCGCCGGGCACCCCCGATCCATTCGAAGCGAGCTCGATACGGGCGAACGGCTTGAGCACGCGATGGAACTCGTCCTCCGGCACGAACAGCTCGTTCGGCGCGAGCAGCGGCCGCGCGCGATCGCCTCGCAACAGCCGGTATCGCGCGTCGGTGTCTTCCCAGAAGCGCCGGATCGCCGATGGGACGTCGCCGTGGAGGCAAACGATCGCCTCGGGCGGCAGATACTCGCTAAGCGTCGCGGTCGCGTCGAAAAACAGCGGCAGGTAATACTCGATACCGGCCGGCATGATGCCGTTCGACACATCCTTGTACAGCGGTGACTTCGACGGATCGCCTTCGAATACTTCGCGAAACCGCCCGCGAAAGCGCGTGCGGCCGGCGTCATCCTGCGGAAACTCGCGCGCCGGGAGCAGCCGCACCTGCGGCACCGGATATACAGTGCGCTGGGTGTCGACATCGAAAGTGCGGATCGATTCGATCTGGTTGTCGAACAGGTCGATGCGGTAGGGGAGAGGGCTGCCCATCGGAAACAGGTCGATCAAACCGCCGCGTATGCCGAATTCGCCGGGAGAAACCACCTGCGTGACATGCTGATAGCCGGCCAGCGCGAGCTGCGAGCGCAGACGATCGACATCGAGCGTCTCGCCTTGCTCGATGAAAAACGTGAACGCCGCGAGATACGACGGTGGCGCGAAGCGGTACAGCGCGGTCGTCGCCGCGACGATCACCACATCGCAATCGCCGCGTGACATGCGGTAGAGCGTCGCCAGCCGCTCCGACACCAGATCCTGATGCGGAGAAAAATGATCGTAGGGCAGCGTTTCCCAGTCAGGCAGGACGGCGATCTTGAGCGCGGGCGCGAACCATGAGATCTCGGCGGCCAGCCGCTGTGCCGCCAGCGCGTGGGCGCAAACGACGGCCAGCAGCTGACGGCGTTGCGCGGCGTCGGTCGCGGCCTGTGCAAGCGCCAGCGCGTCGGCCGAACCGGCGAATGCCTGCGCGATGGCCTTCCGCCCGGGCGGTGGCACCGCAGGCAGGAGGCGAGGAAGAGCGACGAACGGCGGCGGGCTGGATGCCAGCGACGCAGACGACGGAATCGACAATGCGGACGACCCAGGACAAAGAATCAATTATACGGGGCGCCTCGGCGCGGATTCGAGCTACCGCTCGCGGCGCCCGCTAGGCGATAATGCGGCAATGAAACCGCCGCTCGCCGCGATCCGCGCCGCATCCGCGTCTCGCCGGACCGTATTGCCTTTGCCGGCTTCGCGGGAAGGGACCGATACGATGGAATGCTTCAACATCGTCGTCGTACGTTCCGGGGAGTCGATTCATCACGACGCGTACGCCAACGCTGCCGAGCAGTTGTGCAGTGGCTTTCGATTGCTCGGCTACCCCGCCCGCATCGACCAGAACACGCTCGTCTGGGACGCGACCAACATCATCGTCGGCACGCATCATCTCGAAGCGGATCTCGCCGATCGACTGCCGGCAAACACGATCATCTATAACGTCGAGATGGTCGTGCCCGGCAGCCCATACATCCGGGAGATGATCCCGTTTGTCCGGCGCTTCGAAACCTGGGACTACAGCGACGCGAATATCGCCAACTGGCGCAGGCTCGGCGTATCCGACCGCGTCCGCCTGTTGAAACCCGGTTATCTAGCCCAGAACACGCGGATCGACCCGACCACGCCCACCGACATCGACGCGCTGTTCTACGGAACGGTCAACTGGCGGCGTGACTCGATTTTCGCCGACATCGCGCGTTTCGGCGTGCGCGTCCACGTGGCCTCGGGTGTCTACGGAGCGGAGCGGCTGGCGCTGCTTGCGCGGTCCAAGCTCGTCCTCAATGTCCATTCCCGCGAAGATTCCGTACTGGAGCTCGGTCGCATCTGCGACGCATTAGCCAATCGCCGCGCGCTGGTCACCGATGCCCAGGATTACGATGGCCAGAACGCGGATCTGCTGGCGGTCATGTTCTGCGGCAAGCCCTCCGAGCTTGGCGGCCTGTGCCGGGCGCTTCTGGACGACGAGCCGCGACGGCATGCGCTCGCCGAGCGGGCGCTTGCCGCTTATGCCAAACGCGACTTTCGCAAATACCTATACGACCTGCTTGCGCAGCGCTCCGCTTCTGGCGCGCCATCGCCGCCGGCCACAGTCGGCTGACTCCCGACGCGCGATGCGGCGATTCAATGTGCTGGTCGTCCAGCCAGAAGACTACGTCAACTACGCGCCATTCCTCGGCGTGGCGCGAGCGATGTCGTTTGCGCTGCGCAGGCTCGGCTACGAGGTCCGACTCACCGGGAACGAATTCCTGCGCGATGCGACCAATATGGTCTTCGGGGCACATCACCTTGCCCCGGGACTCGCTGCCGATTTGCCGCCGGATACGATCCTGTACAACACCGAGCAGCTCCGCCCGGACGGCGCGTTGGTCGAAGCGCTGCATCCATTCGCCTCTCGTTTCGCCGTCTGGGAACCGGACCTGGGCAACGTCGAGGCATGGCGCGCGCTCGGCCTCGGCGGCCGCGTCCGTTACCTCCAGCCAGGATACGTGCCGGAGAGCTCGACGGTCGATGTCACAACGCCGACCGACATCGACGTATTGTTTTTCGGTAAGGTCAACCCGCGCCGCATGGTCGTTCTCGATGGGATCGTGCGCGCGGGAATCAGGCTGCACGTCGCCGACGGAATCTATCTCGCAGACCGCGACGCCCTGGTCGCGCGCGCCAAGATCGTGCTCAATGTCCATGCCGCCGACGACTCCTCGCTCGAAATGGCGAGAGTCGCCTACGCGCTGGCCAACCGTCGCGCGCTGGTCACCGAACTCGGACGCGGAGCGCGCCTCGATCCGGATCTGTCCGACGGCGTCCTGGCCGGGCCGACTTCTGCGCTGGCCGGCTTGTGCCGGGCGCTGGTCGTCGACGACGGACGGCGGGTCGTGCTTGCCGAGCGCGGGTTCCAGGCGTTTTCGCGGCGCGATCTGGTCGCGACGGTGAGAAACGCGCTTGCGCAGGTTTATAGCGGCTGAGGCGAGCAGCGGAAGGCGGTGTCGACGGCGGCGTGGTCAAGCGATGCGCTAGCGTGCGCGCAGACGCACTCGCATCGGCGCGGCGGGTCGCGCATTCCAAAATCCCGCGTGGGCGACGTCCCCGGTCCCGACTGCGGCAAGTGTCATCGACGCCACGACCCGCGCGACGAGCGCCTTGAACTCGATTTGCGCGAAGCGCATGCCCAGGCACATGCGCGCGCCGCCGGCGAAAGTCAGCAGCAGGAAAGGTCGCGCGCGGTTCGCGCTGTCGGCGTCGGCGAAGCGATCGATGTCGAAACTCAATGGATCGGTGTGGTTATCGGGCAGCAGGTGGGACGCTGCAATCGCAACGGCGATTCGCGTGCCAGCGCTGATGCAGTAACCCCCGAATTCGATCGGTGTCCTTGCAACGCGTGGAAGGTTGACCAGCGGAGGGTACAGGCGGCCGACCTCGAGCATGAAACGATCGAGTTGCGGAAGGCGATCGAGCGCGTCGGTGCCCAGCGGCCGGTCCGACGCCCATCCGGCAGCATCGAGCTCCGCGCCCAGCCTGGCGGCGACTTGCGGCATCTGCGCCAGCACATACAGCGCGCGCGAGTACAGCGTCGCGCCGGTTTCGTGGCCGGCGATCAGCAGAATGGTCAGGTGCGACTGGATTTTGGCATCGTCACTCGCGAGCGCGGGTTCGCCGAGCACTACGTCGAGCAGGGACTCCGGCACCGCAGGACGGCGCACGCGACGCTCGCGGATGACGGCGCGCAAGGTGTCCGCGATGACCGCGCGCGCAGATGTTGCGCGCTCCACGTAGGCTTCGCGCGGCTCGCGCGCATAATCCTGACCGTCGAGTATTGTGCAAATGGCGCGGTATACGGGCTCGATAGCCGCATCGGGCAGGCCGCCTATCGTTGCCGCGACGGCGCGGAATGCAAATGCGCGCAGAGGAGGATAGAGGTCGAGCTCGACGCCGTCGTTCCACGGACGTATGCAATCCTCGACGATCCGCGTGATGCCCGGCTCGTACGAGCGCAGTATCGCGCCCGCGAACGCCGGCGACCAGGTACGGCGTTGCCGAGCGTGCAGGGGATCGTCGGTGTTGAGAACCGCCAGGCCGCAGCCGGTGCCGAGCACCTGGCGCCAGCCTTCTTCGCTGCTGAATACCGAGCGCCTCGAAAGAAGCGCAGTCTCGGCAGCTTCCGCTCCCACCAGGGTGACGCACGGGCCGGCATCGGGACCGGAGGGTACATTGCTGCGCAGCACGGCGCCGTGCGCTGCGCACGCAGCGGCCTGTAGCCGCGGGATGGCTCCGCTCAGCGAATCGTCGGCGGACAGCGCCAGGGCCGGCGCGGCCGACGAAGCGTCCGGAAACCGACTCACTCCAGGGTCATCGCGTGCGGCCCGACGTCCGCCCCAGGCGCAGCGCGGTGCGCGCCATGCAGCGCGGCGACCAAGGCCTCGACGACCCGCCGCTGATCGTCGGCAGTCAGCTCGGCAAACGTCGGCAGCGTGATGACGGTCTCGTCCTGGTTGTCGCAGCAGGCCTCAGGCTGCACGCTGCCGAACAACGGGTGCCTCGCCAGCGAAGGATAGTGCACGCTGGTGGCGACGCCGGCGCAGGCCATCGCGGCGCGCACCGGATCCCGCGCATTCGCGGCAACCCGGATCACATACATCAGGCAGCTGTCGTCGTCGCGACGTTCCATCGGCCGGACGCGGTCGGCAACAGCCGAGAGCAACCGATCGTAGCGCTGGAATTGTTCGTGGCGCTGCGCGCGGCTGGCAGGCAACGCTTCGAGGGCCGCGTTGACCAGCGCCGCCGCGATGTCGTTGCTGCGCAGCTTCAGTCCCGTGTCGGCGGCGAACGCATAATCGGCATGGCGCAAGTCCGCAGTCCGCTGCATCGTGTCGACGGCAAGCCCGAGATTCGACACCGGCCGTACCCATGCCTCGTGACGCCGATCTCGGCCCCAGAGCAGGCCGCCCTCGCCGCCGGGCAATTCCTTGACGGCGTTGAAGCTGTAGCAAAGAAGATCGCCCAACGGAGCATCCTGATCGAGCAAGTCGACGCGGTGCGCGCAGTCCTCGATCAGCAGCAAACGATGTTCGTCGGCCAGCGCACGCAGTGCCGGAAGCTCGCGGCAGTGCTGGCCGTACAGGTGGACGGCCAGCACCGCCCGGGTACGTGGCGTCAGCGCGCGTCGCACGCCCTCGACGCCAAGAAGCAGGTCGTCGGCACCGACGTCGGCGACGACCGGCCGAACGCCGGCCTGCAGGAACGCCATGCCCGACGCGACGAAGCTCATCGACGGAACGATGATCTCCGGCTGCGACGCATCGGCCAATGCGCGTACCAGCCGGCCGGCGAGGTAAAGCGCACTCGTGCAGGAAGACGTCGCCAGCGCCCAGCCGCCGCGGCCGGCGGTGAAGCGTTCCTCGAGCAGGCGGCATTGCGGTCCGTAGCCAAGCCATCCCGAATCGAGCGTCGCCATCAAATGCGCCCGCGCGGCCGCCGGCACTCTGCACCGGAACAGCGGGATCGTAGACTTCGGATCACGCGAGTCGGTCATGCTGTCGGCACGACGCGCTCGGCGGCGGGTCGCGATGATAGACGTACGTAATCCTCACGGCTGCACTCGAGATACGCGACTTCAACCTCGACGCCATCGGCGCGACGCGCGGTGCCTGACGCGACGACTCTGCCTCCGCCGGTGGTCGCGGCCCGCAGCGACAGACTATTGCCGGCGATGACGGTCATGCGCAGTATCCGCAGGGGCAGCGCGGTGAAGAGGAAGTCGCGGACGGCCGTTCCGGCGTCCACCGCGACACCGGCATAGTCGCGGGGCAGGAGCGAACGATAGGCGATGGCCTTGTCGGCGTCGACCATCACGCGCCCGAGCTCCAGCGCACCTGCTGCTGCGTCCCCCTTGCTCCAGCCGATACTGCCAACCAACGCGTCGTCGCACTTCATACGGATGGCAAGGACCGCTTCATACGGCCGGTTGATTCCGTGCTGCAGCCATTGCCTGTTGCGGACGGGATCAAGCGGACGCGAATCGAGGAACTGGCGGGATATCTCCGGCCGGTTGCGCAGCGCGGTGATCGCATCGAACTCGGATTCTTCCGGCCAGCCGACGCGGATGCATCGCCCCTCGCACAGGATGCCCGCTTCGGGAATCGACCAGGATTTGCCTGTCTCGCCGGTCTTCATGGCCTGGGTCCGGGTCAATGCGCGACGCGGCCGTACTTGTCGTCGAAGCGCACGATGTCGTCTTCACCCAGGTAATCGCCGCACTGTACTTCGATCATGACCAGCAGGGCGTCGCCGGGATTTTCGAGCCGATGCCTTGTTTCGATCGGGATGAAAGTCGATTCGTTGACTTGAAGCGGGTAAACGCGGTCGCCATTGGTGACACGCGCTTCGCCGCTGACGACGACCCAATGCTCACCGCGCCGATGGTGAAGCTGCAGCGACAGCGCACCGCCCGGTCTGACTTCGATGCGCTTGATCTTGAAGCCCGGTCCTTCCTGCAGCACCGTATATGCGCCCCATGGCCGAGCGACGGTCCGGTGCAGCTTGTAGGTGTCGTGGCCGCGTGCCTTCAGCTCGCCGACGACTTCGCGCACGCGCTGCAAGTGATCGCGATGCGCGACCAGCAGTGCGTCCGGCGTGTCGACGATGACCAGATTGTCGACGCCCACGGTTGCGACGACACGGTCACCGGCATGCACGAACGTGTCCCGCGTTCCGATGGCCACGCGCTCGCCCTGCCCACGATTGCCGGAGGCGTCCGGCTCGGTCAGCGCCGAGACCGCTTGCCACGAACCGACGTCGCTCCAGTCGAAACCGCCGCGGATGACAGCGACCTGACGGGTCTTTTCCATTACCGCGTAGTCGATCGAAAGGTCCGGCACAGCGGCGAACAGCGCGGCATCGATTTCCAGCATCGACGCATCGGCGCTCGCGCGCAGGCCCTGCCAGACGCTGCGCACCGCCTCGTACATCGCTGGCGCGTGCTCGCGGAATGCCGCGAGTATCGTCGCCGGAGTGAAGCAGAACATGCCCGAATTCCAGACGTAACTGCCGGCGGTGAGGAATGCCACTGCATCGGCGAGCGGCGGTTTTTCAACAAAGCGCGCAGCGCGAAATGCATCCTCTGAGTCGAGCGGCTCGCCGCATTCGATGTAGCCGTATCCGGTCTCCGGATGGGTCGGCCCGATGCCGAAAGTCACGATCCAGCCTTCCTTGGCAAGACCCTTCGCGCGGTCGACCGCAGCGGTGAATGCGCCACCGTCGCGGATCAGATGATCGGACGGCAGCGCAAGCAGGATCGCGTCGGCGCCATAGCGCGACTCCGCGTAGAGCGCGCCCAGGGCGATCGCCGGCCCGGTGTTGCGCCCGAAAGGCTCGAGCAAATAAGCGACGCGCGCCGGCGTCTTTTCGATCGCGGCCGAAAACTGATCCTTGGTCTGAAAATAGTAATCGCGGTTGGTGATGACGAGGAGTCCCGCGATGTCGGGGAGTGCTACCGCGCGGGCCGCGGTCTTGCTGAGTAGCGTTTCGCCATCAGGCAAGATCAGGAAAGGTTTCGGCGCGGTCTCCCGCGACAGCGGCCACAGGCGCGTCCCGGCGCCGCCTGAGAGGATGATTGGAACCAACGCCATGGGCTGTTTAGAACGGTTTTCCGATCGACGCATTGTACCCGATCGACAGGTTGCCCCAGATCGCCGGAAATAGCGCTCGCGCCTGTTCAGTATCGGCGCGCCAACACGCAAGAACGGTTGTATCCGAGCTAGACGACCCCATGTAGCCGGATGCGCAGCGGGCCGCGCGGGAACTTGCCGCTCACGGTGGTATCATAGCTGCGCCAGCGCGCGAGCAGCTTCGGATGACGAGCTCGCCGCAGCACCGGTTACCGGGGGCGACCTGGTTTCGACGGGGACTGTGAAGCAGCGCGGGGCATGCCAAGGTGCAGAACCTTGTGAATCCTCTGCAATCGCAAACTTAACTGCGAACGACGAAAACTACGCTCTGGCGGCTTAATCCCG
>DASYJB010000191.1:0-6962 GCA_035996965.1 Casimicrobiaceae bacterium
CGGCGCTGGCGACCGTCGCCGAGGCGCCGGTGCTGGTCGTGCATCAGAATGATGCGACCTTGGCCGGCATGGACTCGTGGAATCAGTCGACGCACGCGCGATCGGGCCTGATCGACAAGGTCAAGGCGTCGACGCTCGACGAGGCGACAGTCGAACAGCGGATGCTCGCGTTCCTGCGCGAGCATGTGCCGCCACGCGCCTCGCCGATGTGCGGCAACTCGATCTGCCAGGATCGCCGTTTCCTCGCGCGGTGGATGCCGGCGCTCGAAGACTATTTTCATTACCGCAACCTCGACGTGTCGACGCTGAAGGAGTTGTGCAAGCGATGGCAGCCGGAGGTGGCGAAAGCCTGGGTCAAGCAGGGCAAGCACGAGGCGCTCGCCGACATCTACGAGTCGATCGATGAGCTCAACTACTATCGCGAGCATTTCATCGGCCGGAGCGCCAGCCGCGTCGAGCCGGCCTAGGTCGCCGCAATGAAATTCTGCAGTCATTGCGGTTCGGCCGCGCTCGATTGGCGCATTCCGGAAGGCGACACGTTGCCGCGCTATGTGTGCGCCAATTGCGGCACCATCCATTACCAGAATCCCAAGACCGTCGTCGGCTGCCTGCCCGAGTCGGATGGCCGCGTGCTGCTGTGCAAGCGCGCGATCGAGCCGAGGCGCGGCCTGTGGACGTTGCCGGCGGGGTTTCTGGAAAACGGCGAGACGATCGAGGCCGGCGCACTGCGCGAGACCGCCGAGGAAGCGCGGGCTCGAGTCGAGATCGGCGCGCTGTACACGGTGATCAGCCTGCCGGACATCAACCAGGTCTATATGATGTTCCGCGCCCGCCTGCTGGATCTGGATTTCGGGCCCGGCCCCGAAAGTCTCGAAGTAGAGCTTTTCGCCGAGGACGACATCCCCTGGGGTGACATTGCGTTCCGCACGATCGCGCGGACCTTGCGCAATTATTTTCTGGACCGCAAGCTCGATACGTTTCCGTTGCACGTCAGCGCGCTGCATAAGCGCTTGCCGCGCGAGCCGGCGCTGCAGGCCGCGGCCTGACGCCGGCCGGCGCCAGTCCTGCCATATCGGCGACCGCCGCTCATGGCTCGCACGATTTCGGATAAACTTGAAACTGACGAAATACGCAGCCGGCGGCGACCGGCAGAATCCGGCTATCGATTCCTGGAGGAAGCAATGCGCAAGATTCTTGTTGGGGCGGCGTCTGTCGCGCTGATCGTCGCGTTCGCTGCGGCCGCGCAGACGACCACGCGGATCTCGATCTCCACCGGCGGCACCGGCGGCGTCTACTACCCGCTCGGCGGCGGCATGGCCAACATCCTGTCCAAGTACGTACCCGGCTTGCAGGCGACCGCCGAGGTCACCGGAGGCTCGGTCGACAATCTGAAGCTGCTGGGGACCGGCAAGGCCGAAGTCGGGTTCACGATGGCCGACAGCGGCTGGGATGCGCTCCAGGGCCTGGACAAGTTCAAGGACCACAAAGTCGATGCCCGCACGCTGATCGTGTTGTATCCGAATCGCCTGCACGTCGTCACGATCGAAGGCACCGGCATCAGCAAGTTGTCCGATCTGAAGGGCAAGCGCCTGTCGACCGGATCGCCGGGAAGCGGCACCGAAGTGATGGCGTTCCGCCTGCTCGAGGCCGTGGGCATCGACAAGGACAAGGACGTCAAGCGCGAGCGGCTGTCGGTCGCGGAATCGGTCAACGCGCTGAAGGATCGCAAGATCGATGCGCTGATCTGGTCGGGCGGCGTCCCGACCGCCGCGCTGACCGATCTGGCCGCGACGCCGGGCATCAAGATCAAGCTGATCGATCATGGCGATACGGCCGAAGCGATGAACAAGAAATACGGCCCGCTGTACGTCAAGGGCACGATTCCGGCACGCTCGTACACCGGCCAGGATACGGCGACGACCAACGTCGATGTGTGGAACCTGCTGGTCGCCAGCGACAAGATGAGCGATCAGATGGCGTATAACATCGTGAAAACACTGTTCGAGAAAAAGGCGGAGCTTGTCGCGGTGCATCGGGACGCCGAAGCGATTGCGCTCGAGAACCAGGGGACGGCGTCGCCATTGCCGATGCACCCGGGTGCGCGGAAGTACTTCGAAGAGCGCGGCGTCAAGTTCCGCTGAACGCTGGCGACGCCCGCTGCCGGACCGTCGTCGAGGGGGACCCGCAATGGTCGATTCGCGCCCACCGAAGGCAAGCGCCTCGATGGCGCCGGCGGTAAGCGCCGACGCCTTGAAAAAGGCGGAGCACTTCATCGAGGAAGAGGAAGGCGCCAGCAGCAAGTACCGCGGCTGGCTCGGCAAGGTCACGACGGCCCTGCTGATCGTGATGTCGCTGTTCCACCTCTATGCAGCGGTCGCCATCGTGCCGACGCAGGTGCTGCGGCCGATGCACGTCGGCTTCATGCTGCTGCTGGTATTCCTGCTCTTTCCCGCGCTGCCGCGCTGGCGCAATCGGCTGATGCCGTGGGATCTTTTGTTTGCCGCGCTCGGTGTCGCGACGATCGTCTACCTGCTGCTGGGCGGCGACGATTTCTGGGACCGCAACACGACACCCGATCGCTGGGACATGATTTTCGGCGTCGCGTTCATTCTTCTGGTGCTCGAAGCGTGCCGGCGCACGACCGGCTGGATCATGCCTTTGGTCGTCGGCGTGTTCATCGTCTACGCGTTCGCCGGGCCCTGGCTGCCGGGCCAATGGACGCATCGCGGCTACGATGCCGAAAGCCTGGTCGGCGTCATGTACCAGACGCTCGAAGGCATTTTCGGCACGGCGGTGGACGTCTCGTCGACGCTGATCATTCTGTTCACGATCTATGGCGCGTTTCTCCACCAATCGGGCGCCGGCAAGTTCTTCCTGGATTTTTCTTTCGCGGCTATGGGCGGCAAGCCCACCGGCGCGGGTCGCACCGTTGTCCTGGCGTCGTTTCTGCTCGGTGGGCCGTCGGGCTCGGGTGTTGCGACCACGGTGACTATCGGCTCGGTCGCGTACCCGATGCTGGCCAAGGCCGGGTACGGCAAGAACGCCGCGGGAGGGCTGCTCGCCGCCGGCGGTCTGGGCGCGATCATCTCGCCCCCGGTGCTGGGAGCGGCCGCATTCCTGATCGCCGAGTTCCTGAAGATCAGCTACCTCGATGTGCTGCTGATGGCGACGATTCCCACGTGCCTCTATTACCTGGCGCTGTTTCTGATGGTCGAGATCGACGCGCGGAAATTCGGCATGCCCGACGTGATCGTTGCCAAGGCCGATCGGCTTTGGCCGCTGACCCGCAAGTACTGGTATCACTTCCTCTCGCTGATCGCGATCGTGGTGTTCATGATGCTCGGATTTTCGCCGGTCCTGTCGGTGTTCTGGGCGACGCTTGCGACGTACGCGGTCAGCTTTATCCGGCGCGATACCGCGATGCGGCTCAAAAAATTGCTGGTCGCGCTCAAGGATGGGTCGCTGCAGGTGTTGAACGTCGCCGCTACCTGCGCCGCCGCGGGCATCATCGTCGGCGTCGTCGCCAAGACCGGGCTGGGACTCAAGTTCAGCGCGATCATCATCGACTACGCCGGCGGCAGTCTGCCGCTGACGGCGGTCTACACCGCACTGATCGTCTGGATCGTAGGCCTGGCCGTGCCGGTGACGGCGAGTTACATCATTTGCGCGGTTATCGCTGCGCCGGCACTGATCAAGCTCGGCGTCCCGGACTTCGCCGCGCACATGTTCATCTTCTACTATGCGGTGCTGTCCGAAGTTTCTCCTCCGACGGCGCTGTCGCCATTCGCCGCGGCAGCGATTACCGGCGGCAATCCCTACAAGACGACGCTGCAGGCGTGGAAGTACACGTTGCCTGCCTTTCTCGTTCCGTTCGTTTTCGTGCTCGATCCGGCCGGGGTCGGCCTGCTGCTCAAAATGCCGAAGGATGGCTCGGTGCTGCAGGTTGCATGGATCACTTTCACCGCATTCGTGGGCATCGCGGCGCTTGTGGGTGGCGTGCAGAACTGGCTGTTTCGCAAGTGCACGGCTATCGAGCGCGTGCTGCTGATCGCCGCCGGCCTGCTGCTCGTCTATCCGACGCCGATCGCCGACTGGATGGGACTGGCATGCATGGCCGTCGTCCTGGCATCGCAGAGGCTGCGCAAGCGCGCGCTCGCGCGCGCGTAGCGTCCCGTCAGCCGCGCTATTTCAGCAAGCCGATTTCCCGGTAATATTTTTGCGCCCCGGGATGCAGCGGCAGCGGCATGCCTTCAAGCGCATGCTTGAGATCGATCGCCTTCGCCGCCGGATGTGCGGCGACCAGCTGATCGAGCGAGGTCCATAGCGCCTTGGTGATCTCGTAGACGACGTCGTCGCTGACGCCCTCGCGCGTCACCAGGAAATTCAGGACCGCGACCGTGGGGACGTCGGCGGCCTGATTGCGGTACGTGCCTGCCGCGATGACCGCGGGCAAGTAGGCAGGATCGCCGGTTTTTTTGATGACATCCGCCGGAATCGGCACGACGACGCTGTCCACTGATAAGGCGAGATCGCGCAGCGCCAGGACGCCCAGCCCGGCAGACTGCAGAATGACGTCGATCTGCCGGTTTTTCAGCAGCTCGATGCTTTCGCCGAAGGGCAGGTATTCGACCTTGGCGAAGTCCTTGTACGACAGGCCCGCGGCGGCGAAGATCGCCCGTGCATTGAGTTCGGTGCCCGACTTCGGCACGCCGACCGAGATTCGCTTGCCCTTCAGATCGGTCAGGCTCCTGACGCCGGAGTCGGCGCGCGCCACGACCTGAATATAGTTCGGGTAAAGCGCCGCAATGCCGCGCAGTTTTTTGAGGGGCGCCTTGAAACCGGCATCGTCGCTCCCCTTCCATGCAGCTGACAGCGCATCGGCGAGCGTAAACGCGATATCGCCGCGTTCCGCCTGCAGCAGATTGAGATTCTCCGCCGCACCCTTCGTTGCCTGGACCGACGTCTTGGCGTCGGGAATCGCCTTGCCGATCGCCTTGGCGAGCGCGAGACCGAGCGGATAGTAGACGCTGTTGGTGCCGCCGGTCAGAACGGTGATAAAGCCGTCGGCGGCAAACGCAGGACTTGCAGCAAGCGCCACTAAGAATGCGCAACGGACGACATGCTTGCTCATCGACACCCCGATACCCAATCGAATGCAGAAGCGCTTCAGCGCTGGCTGTCGTTTTTCAGCCACTCACCGACGATACGCTGCATCCCGACCGCGCGCGGAATGAAGCCGCAGGCGGCATAGAAATCGCGCCTGTCATCGGTAAAGAGGTAGACGTGCTGGCCCGGCAAAGCCTGGCAGAGCATTTCGACGACGCTCCGGCCGATGCCGCGCCGGCGGTACGCGGACTGGGTCCAGACGTCGACGATGTAGGCATTGCACACGCCGTCGGACAGCGCGCGTCCGGTAGCCACGATCGTCGCGCCGTCGCGGGCGATGACGCAGTGGTAGCTGTTGCGAAACGAGGTCTCCATCTGGCGCGGCGTGCGGCCGTTGTCGAACCGATCGGCGGCAAGCGAGGCGATCAGCGCCGCCCAGTCGATGCCGTCGAGCGAAGTCGAATAGTCGATCGCCATTAGGCCCTAAAACGGCAGCGGCCTGCCCGGCATTGCCTGGCTCAGCACGCGGCGAAACTCGTCCTGGATGCGCGCGAGCGCGGCGGCGTTGTCCGCTTCGAAGCGCAGGACGATCACCGGCGTCGTGTTCGACGCGCGCGCGAGCCCGAACCCGTCCGGGTACTCAACGCGCAGGCCGTCGATGCGGATGACGTCGACCGCGCCGGGAAAGGTCGCGGTCGCGGCGAGCTTGTCGATCAGCGCATGCGGCGAGGCATCGGCACAGGCGATATTGAGCTCCGGCGTGCTAAGGCTGTCGGGAATCGCGTGCAGCGCAGCCGAGGAATCGGCATCGCGCGATAGAATTTCGAGCAGGCGGGCGCCGGCATACATGCCGTCGTCGAATCCGTACCAGCGTTCCTTGAAGAACGTGTGCCCGCTCATTTCACCGGCGAGCTCCGCGCCGGTTTCCTTCATCTTGGCCTTGATCAGCGAATGTCCGGTCTTCCACAGCAGCGGCTTGCCGCCATGCTGCTCGATCCAGGGCTTCAGATTGCGCGTGGACTTGACGTCGTAGATGACCGTCGCGCCGGGACGACGGGTCAGCATGTCGGCGGCGAACAGCATCAGCTGCCGGTCGGCGTAAATCGTCCGTCCATCCTTGGCGACCACGCCAAGGCGATCGCCGTCGCCGTCGAAGGCTAGGCCCAGCTCGTTGTCGCTGGAGGCGAGGCAGGCGATCAGATCGCGAAGGTTCTCTGGTTGCGACGGGTCGGGATGATGGTTCGGAAAGCGGCCGTCGACTTCGCAGAAGAGCTCGGTGACCTCGCAGCCCAGGCGGCGGAACAGCGTCGGCGCATACGCGCCCGCGACGCCGTTGCCGCAATCGACGGCGATTTTCATCGGGCGTGCCAGCCGGACGTCTCCGGTGATCCGGTCGAAGTAAGCCGGCGCCACGTCGGCCTTGCGCAGCCCGCCGGCACCGCGCTTGAGCTCGCCGGCCTCTATGCGCGTGCGCAGGGCCTTGATCTCGTCGCCTGCGAGCGTGTCGCCGTCGATCACCATCTTGAGCCCGTTGTAGTCGGGCGGATTGTGGCTTCCGGTCACCATCACGGCGCACTGCGTGTCCAGATGCTGCGCGGCAAAGTAGCTGATCGGCGTCGTGACCATGCCGATGTCGATGACGTTCGCACCACTCGCGCGGATGCCGGTCGAAAGCGCACCGGCAAGCTCCGGCCCCGACAGTCGGCCGTCACGGCCGATGACCAGCGTATCGCGGCCGCGCTGCTGCGCCAGCGTGCCGAGCGCCTGCCCGACCGCCTGCACGATAGGCGCGGTCAGCGTCTTGCCGACGATGCCGCGAATGTCGTAGGCCTTGAAGATGTCGTTGGGAAGGTTCA